>JAEORG010000192.1 GCA_016841005.1 Candidatus Thorarchaeota archaeon
ACAGTCCGCCAAATATCTTCTTTTGCTAATGCTACACCTATCTCTTCAGTTGACATAGATTTTGAGGGTAATTTTTGGTCTATACTATATCCCGCATTGTCCAAGTGACTATGCCTAATCCCCACCATATGCCCCACTATATTGGCTGGGCCAGTATGATATCCAGAGGCTTCATTTCCTGCAAAATGTACAGCAAAATCCCATCCTCCATATTTCTCCGCAAGAATGTTTACTCCTTGTCCAGCAAACAGATAGAATTCGTTTGGTGGGTTTGTTATTAGGTCCAGTATCTTTAGGTATTCATCCACATCTCCCCATTGAGGAACAACACCAGCTAAGTCGTGTGAAGTAACTAATCCCTTCTCATATGCTTCAGTAATCCAACCAAGAACTACTCCTGCACTCATCGCATCCAACCCTCGAAGGTCAACTCGTTCGATAAGATTTAGCACACCATCTATTGATTTCACACCTAGATTCGACCCAAGTGCGAAAATTGGCTCATAATCATAAGGGATGTAAATTGTACCGTAATCACGATGTTTTGGATCAAATTGGACTCGAAGTTGTGCAATGTGAATGCAACCAATAGGGCATGGAACACAAGCGCTTTTTCCGATAAGTGCATCATCTGCAAATCTCTCTCCTGAGATTTCTTCTGCATGTTCAAAACTAAAGGTGCTGAAATTTCGAGTCGGAAGTGCCTGTAACTCATTAAGTGGCAGGACATTAATCGAGGTTCCAAGGATGTCGTATTTGTCCATTCTGCCCGTTAGAAGCGTTAAGTCATGTATCTTCTTGTACTCTGTACGATATTCTTTAATCGATGGGACTTTGTGATTGTGAGTGCCTGTTATAACAATCCCTTTGAGTTTCTTAGCCCCCATAACGCATCCTAGACCAAGTCGTCCGAAATGCCTCACTGTATCTACAACAACCATCGCATACCTTACTTGGTTCTCCCCTGCAACTCCTATTCTGAGTATAGATCGTTTTCCTTCCCCAAGAGCCTTTTCTTTCAAAATGCGTCCAGTTGCTCTGGTTGATAAGCCCCATAAAGCGTGAGCGTCACGAAATTCTACATCTTCATCTTGAATCAAGAGATAGTGTGGTTTGTCAAGCTTACCAGTAATCACAATAGCATCAATACCAGCAAGTCGCATCGCCATACTGAGCTTTCCTCCTGCATAACTCTCTCCAAGATTTCCTGTTAATGGCGACTTGAACAAGGCAACAGTCTTTGCGCAGCAGGGGTAATATAAGTTGAGTGGGCCAATTGCGAAGATTATTGGAGCATTATCGTAGCTTGTATTTGGTGGGCAATTGTCAAGAAGTAGTTGAGATGCTACTCCAACCCCACCAATGAATTTCTCAAAGAGATCCTTTCTGTCGATTAAATCAGAGGTCTTGTTTGAAAGGTCAATGTAGAGAATCTGTCCCTGCATCATAATTTTATCTCCTCCTTAATCAAAATATTATGGGGGCACCATTCAACACACTCCCCACAATGAATGCAAACTACTGCTTTCTTACGAACAGGGTCAACAAACGTGGCACTCAAAGGGCATGCTTCAGTACAATCCCCACAGCCAACACACTTACTCTGATTAATAGTGATTCCTCCCCCTCTTTTTCGTTTGATTGCATCATAGGTGCAAGCCTCAAGACAGATTGGTTCTGTACATGCTCTGCACATTATTACTACATAGTTACCACCTGACCCACCAGCAGTAGGTGGAGGTGTAGATTTGATTCTGAGTGCCGCATGGCCTAGATCGACATGCCCCGTTCTTCTACTGCAAGCGAAAACACAGGAGAAGCACGAGATACAACGCTCTACATTAACAGGCCTTACGATATGCATAGTTATACCTCTCCCAATTTTTATACAATCAGGCCTATCAAACTTGTGACCTTTTCCGAAATATCAGATGGCATGGAGGAGGTCACGTATTCTGAACATGTCTGGTCTACCACTTTCTATTTTTAGATATAAATCACCATTTACTTCATGTCGAAATTTTTCGTTAAATTGACTTATATTATTCAGGAAGAAGAATAATTTGAGATAGGAAATGAACTTTCTACAAAGGCAGACATCATACACTGTAATACTCATCAGCACTTTCCTTATACTATCTTGGATTATACTTCCACTATCCCCAAACAACATAAGCTCAGATTCTAAATCAACCAGCAAACAATACATTATTCCAAGCACTGATGGTGTTCTGATTAAGGACATCCCTTATTTCTGGCAGGAGATTAACGGATTCTGTTACTGGACAGCAATAACTATGGCAATGCATAAGGTAGGGGTTCCTATCGATCTTTACACTTTCTTTGCAGTTTCAGGTATTGGGTTTTCAAACGCATATGTTAGGGTCAATGATACAATGATGATGCTTCCCGGTGCCCTCTTTAGACAGCAGGAACAGTTACTACCATTATGTGAATTCTATGGTTTATCACATGAACTCTATATCAATCAGAACGCAAATTGGACACCTTTTGCAATAGCAACTTGGTCTTCTTGGGGGGTTAATATAACGGGTATAAGTGGGCAATCTGAAGCATTTGATATCTTGCGGAAGACCATTGATGATGGTTTCCCGGTTATACTTTGGACTGACCCTTACTACCTGCCAGCAGAGGACTATGATATCGCCCGTAATCTTGGTATCCGACAGAATGATTCTGCACCTGAGGTTGGTCACGCTGTGTTGGCAATTGGATACGATGATACCGACGGTACAGTTCAGGTGATGGATCCCGGTGTCGGATCATTCGGGTCAAATTTCGGTTATCCGGATGATGGTCGATGGAACTATTCAGTAGACTATACAATGCTGAATGACGCATGGGGTGCAATAGGCTACGGAGCGACGATTCTAAAACCCGGGAACGGAACTATCCAGGACTTTGAGTCTAGATTAGGGAATCATGTCGTCAATAGATTACTAGGCAACTATACTTCATATTTACCTGAAACCGAGGAGTTGTCATTCATCAGTCTTGGTGAGAATGCATTCAGAACCCTGAGTAGAGACATGGACCCTGAGACCATTAGATCCTATATAGAGGAGTTAGAGAGTGCGGAAGAAAGATGGCTTGCGTTGCTATCGATGGGTTATAATTTCGAATCAATGATGACACTGCAATACCTGTCCTATCGAGTAGCCTTGAGTGTATTACCCGACCTAATGCCAAATACTGACCTCAGCCTATTTCTGGAAGAAGGTAGTGCAGCCTTGTCATACATGGAAGTTTTGAGTGCAAATAGGTCTCTAACTGATTTGTATTACCTAGGCAGCAGTGAAACTCTCCTTACTAGTACTTTCATCAATATTGCAATGAGGTATAACTCATCAGGTGAACTAGAAACAACACTTAATTCCTACTCTTGGCAACTAGGAAAAATATCTCTTCAGCTAATTCGTATTGCAGACGCTTGGAAGAATGCTGGTGAAGTCTTGAGGTTAGTTCTGAGTGGCGAAGATCCCAATCAGACTCAACCGTCATTGTATGTATGGCTACTTCCAGTCGGAGCTGCTGTGTCAATAGGCATTGTTGCAATTGTAGCGATAGCGACTTGGAAACTAACTAGGAATGACTAGTGGTTTGAATCACATGAAGCAATAGCTTTGGCATGGAGGAGTCGTGTTTTCGAATCACGCTCGATCCATCACTTCTTTTTTTGAACTCTTTCTTCTATCTAGTCCTGCGTAATCGTTGTTTTCCTTTTGTTTTATTCATCTTCGTCTGAGGAAAACGATTACCAACACAATAAGAACTACAGCAATGCCGCTTCCAATGATAGATAGGTCCCAAGGCAGGGGCGGTGAGGTTGTAGTTGGAGTTAGGGTTGGTTCAATCGGTGTGTCATTAACAACAAGGTTGTCAATCGCGGCACCATTTGCACTGTAACAATAGAACTCGAGATAAGTAGAGGTTGTGACATCATTGTAGGTGAAATCATCTTCGAAAGTTCCATTGAAGTAGATATAGAAGTGGCCATCACTTGTCCTGCTTATATCAATGTGGTGCCATCCTTGAACGGGGTCCCTAGTGATAGATGAGTGAATTATCGATTGAAATCCCTTCAACGTCCAGGAGATGAAATTCCAGCTTGGCATTACCCCTTGCTTCCAAGCTCCAATAGCTATAAAATCAGAGGGGTATGTTGGGATTGCTCTGGATCCATTAGACATTATATAGACATAGATAGCCCCCTCAACAACTTCAATGTCTGGTACAAACATATCGAAACTCCAAGTCCCTACATTCACGATACTGTTGTGTCTGGCAAAGTTGAGATCATCATCAAGTACAGTCAAAATGCCTGACTCAGCTGAGAAGTTGCCTTCTACTATGACATTTGAGATAGCAGTTTCGTATGCGAATGTTGTCCAACCTGGTAGGTTTGGATCATCAAAGTTGTCTTGCCAGATGACTGTCGCATTTGCAGCTGTTATGCATACTGAGATGCAGAGAACAAACATTGTAAAGCCTGCAATCACATGCATCTCTTTTGTCTTCATCTTTAATACCTCCTGTCCTCTGTTTATAGAACAAAGAACTGAACATATTGTATATTCATCATTCATTATCTCTATTCCTTTAGTCAGCATATACAAAGAAAGTCGCTTGAAATCGATTGAAGGCAGAGTCTTCGACACCTCAAGATGATAAAGCCTTACAAATATCTCTTTTTTCAGTTCAATCTAGTTTATTTTGGCTAAATCTTGATATATGTTGCATCATCAAAATCAAACTGAACTAATATGAATACAATGAGCGGCAAAGCACATGGTTTTCGAAGCGTAAGAATCATAGCTATCCTTCTTCTTGCTGATGCAATAATTCTTCCTCTTCTTGCCATCATCCTACCTTTGCCTGATTCTCCCCCACCAACAGGACAATCTATCATATCCCTGATTATGATGATTCTAATGCCTCTTGAACTGATTCTTGTCTATATCTTCTATCAGTTTTTAGGAAAGAAGACTAATACCAAGAATCTACCAGGAATTGCAGCCCTTCTATTTATGACTGGTACGATTCCCTCGATTTATGGGTTTGTAGTCGGTTTTACAGATCCCTCGTTGCGAATACCAGGAGTTCTCATAGGTCTACTGTTTGGATTATCTGGGTGGTTTCTTGCATGGATACTAATTAACCGAATATGGAATTCAATTAATTCAGACATTGACTAACAATATTGGTATTGAGTAGTCCAATGGTTGAATCCTGTTTCGAAGACCATCTCATCCATGTCTTGGTCAACCAAGTTAATCCCAAGATCTACCATAAGCTTCTGAGAATGCAATTTTCTGAATTTCATTTGTCGAACGAGGATTTGGTTTTTCATTCGCTTCTCCGAGGGTAACTAAGGCGACTATGTCGACATCATCTGGGATTCTAAGCGCATTCTTGACCAGAGTAACATTGTGTGAATTTCTGCTATCCAGCATTGCAATCCAGCATGACCCATACCCAAGCGCAGTTGCTGCGAGAACTATGTGCTCCGTAGCAATCATCGTATCTAGAACATGCCACATCGACGGATTGTTTGGACAGCAGGATGCACCTCGATTAGCCAATGCCATGACGATTGCTTTTGCACCTGCAATGAAACGCTGCCCTCCCGCAACCGCTGAAAGCAGCTTAATTGTTTCAGGCTCTTTTACTACTAGAAATTGCCATGGCTGGGTATTATTCGTTGAGGGAGCTAATCTTGCCGCTTCAATCATTCGAGTTATGTCGTCTTTAGGAATCTCTATGTCCTTGTATTTCCTAATGCTCCGTCTCTTTTCAACCACATGAAAGAATTCCATCTCTTGCATAGTACACACCACTATATCGGGCATCCAATATATCTGACGCCCAATATATAAATGTGATACTCTAAGCAAATCAGTCAGTAGTCTGCTCCTACACATCCTATCGCATCACATCAAGCCTATATACAGGCTCTGACAACATCACATGAACAATCCTTGACATCCGAACTGATTGCTGATAATAATCTGTTTCTGGTTTATGGGAAATAGAAAAATGGGTCGATCGTATGGTAGACAAAAAAACTTGGAATCGAACCGTACTCAACGAATTCGAATTACCAAATGGAAAGATTGCCCTCAATCGAATAATGCGGGCTGCAACATGGATGGGGCAAGCAGACGAGTATGGGATATGTGGTGATGAGATTATAGCAACGTATGGTAAAATCAGAGCAGGAATCGTTGTAACTGGTTTTCAATATGTTATGCCCGAAGGTCAATCTATTCGGCGGATGATTTCAAACTCTAAACCGGAAGATGTTGAGGGATTAACACGCTTAGCCACAGCAATTCACTCTAATGGTAGTTTAGCTGCAGCTCAATTGGTTCATTGTGGAAGTAGAAGCTATCCAAAATATACTGGAACGGATGTAATATTCGGACCTAGTGACATGGAAATCCCTCAACCCAAGGGTGATATTGTTCGAGTAAAAGCGATGACAGTGGATCATGTTGAGCGAGTCACTCAAGCTTATGCAGATGCTGCAAAGCGTGCAGCTGAAGCGGGATTTGATGTGATTGAGCTTCATGGAGCTCATAATTATGGACTCTGGCAATTCTTTGATCCAATATACAATAAGCGTCCCACAAATGATCCGTATACTGGAGCAACATTAGAGGGTCGATGTAAAGCAATGATCGACGCTGTAAGAGTCATTAAGAGTTCAGTTGATATCCCAATTCAAGTAAAGGTAGATTCAAGCTCGAATGTTGTCAGACCAGAGGAGGTAGGTATATTGACTAAGAAACTCGCTGAAGCAGGGGCATATTGTGTGGTTATCAGTGGGCCCAATCCAATGAAAGACCCGAAGAATAAAGGTGAAGCCTACTTCTTAAATGATGCCATGATTATCCGATCAATCGCACATGACAGTGGGCTCTCATTTGGACTAGTAGGTGGTATCAGATCCCCAGAAACAGTTGTCAAGTTACTAACAGGCGACAGAGATTCAGCGGCTGCTTTTGATGTAATTCAGTTGAGTCGTCCATTGAT
Source organism: Candidatus Thorarchaeota archaeon (assembly GCA_016841005.1). The sequence goes on from JAEORG010000192.1 coordinate 7,057, forward strand.
TACTGAACCCGCACTTTTAGATCGCTGGGCTGAGGAAGCGAAGATTGGAAAACAAGAACCTGCAAGATGCATATCCTGTAATCGATGTTTGGCTGCTGGATTCAAAGATAAAGTGAAATGCATCCAGTTTGAGGGTATGTAATTTTGTTCATGTCCAAAACATGGTAACCCCTTGTCTTAGATTAAGGATAGCAGAGATCCCAAGTTGGATGAAATGAATGTACTAGGCTCATCATCTCTAGATAAGCCTCTTCGGAGAAGAATTGTCTGGGGCAAACAGCATCCCCATCATAAACAGCAAAGTGGATATGTGCTGCACTTCCAATCACAAGAAAATGACCAATCACATCTCCTTTGGCTATCCAATCGCCAATCTCAATATCTAGCATTGCTATTTGACGGTCTACATCTAACGAATTCGTGGTCCATGGTTCAAAGACATAATTCACTTGAATGCTTTCATTAAATCTAATCGAAACATGAATTGCGTAAATGTTATCGGCAGGACCTGTATCAGTAGAGTGAATCTCTTCCACTAGACCAGGAGCCGCAGCTATCACTGTAGAGCCATTTACAAATGCGAAATCTAATCCATTATGAATAGCTCCCCAAGGGCAATTAGTACTCTCACTATACCCTCCATTCCAATTAAGAATGTCCGACTGGTTCGTAAATATGACTCCCATATAGTTCAGATTCGTAGAATCGTAACGACCTCCGTTGTCAAAGAGGTCTTCTCCATCTGGGGGGGTTGATCCGTTTGAATTCCTCCCGAATTGTAAATATAAAATGGTTGTAGCTCCAACTATAGCAAATACAAGGATGATGCCATATGTTCTTCTTTGCATAATCCAATCACTTTGTAAAACGGACTCAAATATTTGCCTTTCATATTAGGAAGGAGTCGCTATTTTGAAATTCACCTAACCTGCCTTCAATTGGTGATTTCTGAAAGCGCAATAAACGAAAAAGAGATGCATAGTCTTTGAAGGTTCATGGCGGTCTATCAATTCTATTCAAAGACTAATTCGTAGAGTTCCATATCTAAGCCCCATAGATGCTTTCTGAGATGTCCACACTTTTTGAAACCATATTTCTCATAGAGAAAGATCGCTACTTCAAGAAACGGGACAGTGTCCAACCAGACTTTCGATGCATTCTCATCTTTTGCAGCTTGGATTACTCTCTCAACTAGAGACCTACCAATACCTTGCTTTCTGTGTTCCTTCTGAACTGCTAGATGAGTTAGACAGCATGTGCCATGTTCAAATCTACAACCAACAACACCAACTAACTTTCCTGCATGATCAACTACGAAATATATGTCCTTCTTCATCCATTCAAGTATTCCATCAGTTGAAGGAGTTCTTGAGGTCAGAAGTTCACTAGGAAATCGGTCTGCATACTCACCCCAGACTGATTTGTACAATTTGGAAATCTCTGAAGCATCTTTTGCGGTTGCAGTTCTAATGATATAATCTGACAATTGAAACATGACAAGAATAAAACCTGAATTAATCAGTTCTTCGTTGCTACAATGAGGATAGATAAACAATCTTCAAAGCGCTGGAATTGTTTGTTCTCTAGCAACATGGTTTCTGTTTCTAATAGGATCATCAGCCTTCAGAAGTGTAAAGAAAGCCAGAACGAGGATAATAGAAGCTACTGCAAAAGGTACGATTCCAATAAGGCCTGAATGTGATGCTCCAGCAACTGGTGTGGCTGTTATATCCGCGAGAAAACCAAGTAAAATTGGACCAACCACAAAACCTGCATCACTTATCGTACGATAAAGGCCCATAGAAACTTCGAGTTTATCTTTGGGTGACAAATCTGTAATGTATGCTGCACTAGGACCTGATAGACCAATGACACCACCATAGATTGCCATTGTGATTAATAGTCCCGGCAAATCTAGGGAATATGGAATTATCAGAATAATCAACGAAGAAGAGAGAAGACACAATGCAAGTGGAATCTTTCTTCCAACTCTATCTGAAATACTTCCCATCGGTACAATTGTGATCGCAGTTGTTATCCCTGCAAGTGTAAGAATCAGACCTATATCGCTTGAGCTCAATCCAAGATTGTTAGCTGCATATAGTGGGACCAATGTAGATCTTACCCCGGTCCGTAAAAAGAATGTAGTGAAGATTGTGAAAGTGACGAGAAGAAACGATGGTGCTGCGAGAACTTGTTTCATATCATGCAGGATTTCTCTTGGCACAAGTGGAGCAGTTGTATTCCCAGAATTAGCTAATCTTGGTAAAACAAGAGTTGGTATCACCGCCACACCAGTGATTATTGCATAAGCAATGAATGGAGCACGAATGTTATACGCATCAGCGATGACGCCTCCAAAAGTAGGTCCGAAAATAGAACCTAAGAGCAGCATTCCCATGTAAAGACTCATCCATTGTCCTCGTTTTTCTTCTCCGGATATCTGAGCTAGGAAAACTGTCGCTGTTGTTACATATAGTGCTGAACCTGCTCCTTCAATCATTCTAGCAATTATCAAGATTACATAGGTTGGTGCTAAACCTGCCAAAATTGAAGAAGTTGATATTAAAATCAGACCTAGAATCATTATTTTCTTCTTATCGAGTCTTCTAGAGAGTAATCCTGCCGGTACATCAAGTACCATTCTTGTCACTGCAAAAGCTGAAACAACAAATCCCACAAGAGTATACGAAACATCAAAGCTCTCAGCATAAGTTGGTAGAATTGGTGCGACCATACTCAAACCAAGGAGCACCAAAAACGTGACCAAAGAAAGGTTGAGGACCGTTAACACACTTCCTTCATACTTTGAATTATTCTCTTCATCGGGTTCTTGTTGTATATTTTCCAAATTCAAATGGGTCCCCTATGAAGCAGCGAGCTAGATACAGTGGTTAAAGAAGTTTCAGTTATACCTCTACACCTTTGTAACCCTGTTGATTCTTTGTAGACACATTATCAATCGTAGATTTCACCTGATCGAAGAACCTCTAAGAACTCCTTCCTCTTCTCTTCCGGAACTGTGTTTAAGAAACAACCAAAGTTGGGACAGGTCGAACAATGGAAATGCTGAAGTGATATGAAAAACGAACTAGTGACTAAGGCATACACCAATAACCATCCAAATCGGTCAAGAAGATAGATTATCGGGAAGATAAAGGCAAATCCTATCCCCCAGAGTAGAAAGACAGCCTGACCAAACCGAGTAACTGGCGCTGGATCATATTTGAATAGCTTTGGACTCCCCCAATTTGCTAGACAATAGAATCTTCCTTCATTCCCGTGTTCTTTTCCTGAGTGTTCGTAACATGGACAGTGTCTACACAACAAATACCACTCTATCCCTCCTGCAAAGAAAATCATTGATACAATGAAATGAATGGGAATCATCAGCATAGATTCAGTGAGTACAAATGAGTCAAGACCCAAAATAAGACCAATATCAAGTGATAAGCCAAAATAACTGATGCTAGAGCCCCAGAAACCAACATATCCAACAATCATAGCAGTAAATGACATCATCATGAACCATTGGGCTTGTCTGCTAGTATATCTTGCATGAATACCACAGTACACTGCTTGCTTGAATTCTTCTTTTGACTTCTCCTCACTCATCTACCATCAGTCCTACAAAATGAATGCGTCGTAATCATCAGGAACGAACTGAGATATAAGTAGTCCTGACTAAATCTCGACTGGGTTCAAGGATGACTGTGTATGTAGCCTTTCTTCGAGGTATTAATGTGGGTGGGCGAAATATAATCAAAATGAAGGAGGTCACAAAGAAACTCGAATCACTAAACTTGGAAGGCGTCACAAGCTTTAGAGCAAGTGGCAATCTTCTTTTTTCATCTAAACTGGGACTTGAAGATGTTCGGGCAATAATCCAACTGGGTGTAAAAGAACTAGCTAGCAATGATATTGGAGTCTTCTTACGTACATCCTCCCAGATGGATGAGATCATGAAACTTCAACCTTTCAAAGGAAGAGAGGTTCCTTCTGCGAAGTTATATGTCACCTTCGTTCCTTTGACAAAAACGTTCAGTATTCCCTTTCCTTTCAAGTCCAAGCACGAAGATGTTGAAGTCTTTCTTATCGAGAACAGCAATATATTCAGTCAAGCATACGAACGAAAAGGAAGATATGGCGCGCCTAATAATATCATAGAAAAGGAACTAAATGTATTAGCAACAACACGAAATTGGAACACTATCAAAGGAATTTGTGAGATTCTGGAAAATCTCAGTTAACTCATTACGACATAGTGTGAACGAAATCGCCTGTATCAATTGATAATTCTCTATAATTCCTTGTTTTCGAACCTAGTATGACTTCAACATTTGAGAATTTACAAGGCAAAGGATTGGCATTGAGGAAATCTTTCCCATCCATTAACTGATAGTGTAGGTGGGAATAGGTTGTAGAAGCTCCTGAGAATCCAACTCGTGCAATGGGCTCTCCGCGTTTAACAGTCTGTCCTGTTTCTACTGTAATGCTTCCTTTTAGAAGATGAAAAAGGTGACTGTACTCTTTTTCAGTGTGTTTTATAATAACATAATTTCCCGCGAGTTCTCTAATTCTATCATCACTGATTGCAGCGTCTAAATTGAATGGAGAATCGTATAGATCGTCAAGATTATTGACAATCGCCACAATCTCTCCATCGGCAGGAGCAAAAACCACAGTCTCATGAGTGTAGAATTTCTTCACATCGGAGAAATGAAAGTCATAATTATCTTTGAACTCGTGTGTCTGCATTTTCCTTGTATTTCCATCGGTCCCAACAACTGAAAAATCAACACCAAATCTGCTAAAATTAGAAGCGAACCTTCCATTAGTGACATCTCTAACTATTGACATCGCGAACCGACGATGATGAGAATAGTAATCATGCCCATCAAGAATAACAAGCAGTCCTCTGAGAGGGAGTGATAATTTCGTTTTTTGATTATATATCTGAGGGCAAACCACTACATTTCCGTAATAGAACTCCTCCTTAGTTTCCAAATCCAGAAAGGTGAACATGTAGCGTAAATGATCGAGTGGAAAATCCAACGGGAAACTGTGAAATGGGTTAAACAGGTCAAGAGTTTCCATGCCATTGATTTCATATTTTCCAATCGAGTAAATACCTGGGGTACCAACGCCATTATGGTTAAGGTGCCTGAAAGTGATCAAATTACCCGCATTATCGTAGACTCCCATTTTGATAAATTGAATTCTTAATTTTCTTGAAGTGAGACCTTCTAATATGAAATCAAAATTCAGCTCGTATGAGTTTCGAGCCTCTTCTATGTAGATTAGATCAGGATTAGGAGATATCTCGATAACCTTCTCCTCAGATTCATGGTTTGAGAGAAAACCTTCCAATTTAGGATCTATTGCCATTTGATCTTCAATCCTGTAGGAGGAATATTGTGCTCAGTACGCCAGGTACTTATGGTTCCTTTGATTATTTTAACAGAAGACTTAACTTTGTGTTATTTATCCCTACATCCCAGGTGGTTAGCTTACAAGTAGATTTGATAGACCCGGATGACCTGTACCTTATTGGAGTTGAATCATTAATTGCTCTAGGTGTACTTGTAGCTTTGGTGATCGCATATCTGATATTATCAAGACATGAGAAGATTGCCAAAGGATGGAACTTTGTAGTATTTGGGCTATTGTTCATCCTTATACACTCCATCTTTGATGTTTTGGACACACTACAATGGGACGATATTGTAGTAGATGTTTTGAATGTGGGCGATGGAATAACATTTCTAATTGGATTACTATTGTTTGCTATTGGGCTCTATAGAATAGCTGAATTTGGAGCTAAACAATGGGAGGTGAAATAGTTGCAAGATGTGTCATTAGATTTTGTACCCCCAACTGAACCTCTAGAGATTCTCAAGGCATTCTTAGATATTTCAACAGCAGTCGCATTTGGTATTGTATTAATCGTCATTCTCATAGCTAAGAACCGTTATCCGATGATGGAAAGAAGAAGAACATTCTGGCCTCTCGTTATTTTTGCAATTTTTGGAATAATTAGCACGGGGATGGACGCCTTTGACGAATTCTTCTGGTTCACTCCCAAAGCATTCTACGACTTCATCTGGAAACCAACTCGTCTGTTCCTATTCCTCATAGGTATCTTCATTTTGGTGTTTGCCTTCATCCAATTCTACGGCTTCTCGGAACGCCTCTTCGGAGAAGGCACAAATGAATGAGATGATTAAGACAGTCTATATTCTGCATCTAGATGGAATCGCACTCCTCAGTATGAATCCTGAAAACCCCAATCAGAAAGAATCTGGTTCTTTTACAGACCTCTTTGGAGGGTTTTCAAGTGCAATTAATACCCTACTTGTCGAATTAGGCCATAAAGAACTCAAATCAATAACTGTGGAAGATGGCATTCTTGCATACAGTTCACAGGATCCAGTCCTGTTTGTAGTCCATGCAGTAAATCCAAAGTATGAGCAATTTGCAAAATTGCTTGTGAAACAAGTAGAGTATGAATTTTTCAGATTCTATGATGAAAAACTGAATAACCGAGAATTTTTTGTGAATAGTGATAACTTCATACCTTTTGAATCAAAGATTATAGAACTATACTCAAGTCTAAAGAAACTTCAAGACCAGTATCCGGAAATCCTTGAGTTTCTTCCTTCATTTATTCCACTATCTCGTTTATATGAAGTTTTGAACATTGGGCTCGATATCATATATGGATATCCAGATGATACGATAAAACTCGTTAGGCATTTGGGTGAATACTTCGATAATGATTCAGGGATAGAAGAGGTCATTGCTCAGTCACTCGGACGATATTCTGGTCATCGAATAGCAAAATCACGATTCAAGAAGAAAATTGTTCTCAATCCTGAAGAAATTCTTGATTTACTGAATGAAATTTCAGTAACAAAACTTGATTCAAACCAAGAATTCTTTGATGTTTTGCTCTGTCCGATTTGTCGTGGAAAAACATCTGAAAAACCGATATGTCAGTTCTTTAGTGGTTTTATTGAAGGGGCTCTTGATAATCCTGGAATATCCGTCGAGGAAACCTCATGCAGAGCACTTGGAGCTAAGAGTTGTAGGTTCACTCTTAATCGAGTTTAATTTTAGTTGGTGATTACTATGGATCCGTTACTTCTTGACGTCCCTGAGATGTTTGAAAGTGATCGCCTGATTTTGCGTAAGTATAGTAAAGGCGATGGTTTAAGCTTCTTTGAAATCTTTGAACGGAATGATAATAGAACGCAATTGAAAGATAGTGTAAGCGAAGCTGAGGAAGTTAAAACCGCAGATGATGCAGAAGTACGGATTCGGCAAATGATGGTAGACTGGGAGGCAAGAAAGAGATTTGTAATGACAATTTGGCTGAAAGAAACATCTACTCAGATAGGACAGATATGGATTGAAGCGAATAGATGGGATGTGCCATCCTTTGAGCTTGGTTGGTTTCTTGACGCAGGATATTGGGGTGAAGGATATGCAACCGAAGCTGCAAAACGAGCGATGGAGTTCATCTTTGAGGATCTAAATGCTCACAAAATAGTCGTCATAACACGCGACTATAACGAAAGGAGTTACAGGCTTGCTGAAAGACTTGGTTTCATCAAAGAAGGTCACTTCAGAGAAGGGCAAATCGAAGATGGAAAAAGGTACGGTCTTCTGTATTATGGAATGCTTAGAGAAGAATATCGCTGAACAACCATCGTTGCAATTGTTTATGTTGATACTATCCTCTTCTGATTGAGGAGATATCTTCAATGTGTCGTTATGGAAATGCGTTCATTCCAAAAGTTGGTAAGAAGGACCTGTCGATGCCTTCTGCTCCAGAAGGATTAGTTGCGTCCTTCGATGAACCGTTTCAGACCAATTTCTCAACCTTGCATAAAGATGACGAAGGAGTACTATTGGCGCTCCATGATGGACATTGCCTATGTGATTACCAAGACTGGAACACACTCTTTCAATATTTAGAGTCCATTAGAGTCCTCAACAATCTCAATGAAGTAGAGTTTCTCTTGTACTGGTCTGATGATGTTTATCCAATGACCAATCGAATTGTGATTGACATGCATCTTGATTCTATTAAAGAACCTCCAGTTGAAGGAGTAATTTACGAAATAACAGTAGCAACATCTAGAAGATTGGAACAAAACATAGGAAAACGAATCCATCTCCTATTCAAAAGCAGGAAAGAGTATCGAGGAATACTTTCATCGTACGATGCTGAAAGTGGTAACGGAATACTTCAGGGCTTGGAGCCAAATGACACCCTTTATTTTCATTACAAAGAGATTGCCTCAGTTGACATAGAATCCTAGCAGGCAAACTAATAGCAAAACTACGTATTTGTGAGACACAATGCAACTCTTCGATGAATTAAAAGAATCCGATTTCAGTCGTGATAGAATTCCGCATGCCTTAGAAAAAATCAAGGTAATCAATGAATTAGTGATTAACCATTTTGGTCCAAAATTTGAAGTTGTGAAGAAGGAGAGGTTGCAGAGTAAAAAGAACCTAGTCTATCATGTGATTCTGAAACCTCTGGAGGGTTCAGAGGTCAATTTCATTACAAAGGTTTTCGCTACTAGCAACTTTGAGATTGAGCAGAAACTCCTAGAACAATGTTCAGAAGGCGACCTTAAGGTTCCGGAAATGATAGAAGCAAGGGATGGGGTGATGTTGCTATCGTACATCAAAGGCGAATTGCTAGTAGACAGGTTAAACAAATTGTTTGAGGTCAGACTAATTGATGAACTAGCTCAGTGGTATTTTGATTTTCATAGTCTTCAACCACTTCTGAAAGGTGACCCTCGCCTACGAAATTTTATTGTTGGATCTGATGGTCTTTATGGTTTTGATTTTGAAGAGGCGACTAAAGGACACTGGATTGTAGATATTGGAGGGATTGCAGCAAGCCTCCTTGATACTGACCCTATCAATGATCCTCGAAAACAGGTTATGGTTTCGCGGTTACTTAGTAAATATCTTAGGCTAAAAAGGACAGAGAGGACAACTGATATCGAGCAAGATTTCCTAAATGTAATTTCCACTTTTCTCAAGCAGACTGCTAAACGACGAAACTCTGTGGAACTATCTGTCTTAGCTAATCAGATTGAGAAAAACGGTCTCTCTATAATTCGAAACCAATCCTAACAGTATTTTGAAAGAATCACTCTATACTTTGTAAGTGATTAAATCCACACTGAATGAATTTTATGGCATGAATCGAAAAAGGATAGTAGTTTCCGCTTAACTATCCTCGAACTCGAACTCCATGAACTTTCTTATGAGCCCATGCATATTGACGGAGCTTAGATGATGCTCCAAAACCGCAGGCTGCACACTTCTTGTGTCTAACATGATATGATCTTCTGCCGCATCTTCGACATCTGATATGATGGGGGTTGTTCTTCTTACCTTTCGATGGAGTTCCTTTTCCCATTGACGATTACTCCTTTTTCTTTGGCGGCTTAGGAGGCGGGCTAACGATTACTACATTATCGCCTCTAACAATTATTGTTTGAACTGACTCAACCAGTTCCTGCTCTGTTTCAGGATCAAAGTATATCTCATCAGCGTCTTCAATTATGAGATTCAGGTGCTGGTCGTATCCTCGCAGTTTTCCCTTTAATTTTCGTTTCCCCTTCAGCTCAACAAGGATGTGTCCACCAATTGATTTCTGAAGGAGTTCCATAGGTTTACCTGAGTTCATAATGTTCACCGAAGAAACACGTTCGAAGGCCTTCTGGTCCTCAACGGTCGCGCTAGTCTTTGGCCACGGCTTAAAAACATGACGATGGCTCCTTTTCAGAAAATGGATGAAGCTAGTTGCAGTCGGAGCCTTCAAAAGGTTGTGGATGAAACCATCATCAAATGCCAAAGATAGAGAAGATAAAGAAGCGACATTTGCTAAAACGAAAACAGCAGAAAGCAGAACTTGAGAAGATTGAAAGTGCACTTGGTACTGAGATACGAGTAGATGTGAGCACTCAGTTGGAAACTGGAATATTAGATGATGATACGCGGGTCCTAATCTATCAAAATGAGATTTTGTTCTTTGAGAGGGAGAATCGATTCTTTCCAACTCTGCATGCGCTTCTAAAGGATATGATTAGTATTCCACGAATTGCTGTTGACATGGGCGCAATTCGATATGTGGTAAATGGTGCAGATATAATGCGACCTGGAATTACAAAGATTGATGACGATGTACGTAAGGATGCTGCAGTTGCCATTGTTGACGAAAAACATGGCAAACCCTTAGCTGTCGGAATCGCAACTATGGACTCGGAAGAAATGAGAACTGCGACTTCGGGTAAGGTTGTGTTATCTGTACATCACGTGAATGATCGTCTGTGGGATTTCACCAAGGGATAGACCTACGATGTTTCCTCTTCCAATCTAGACCTTACATACTGAAGAGCCGCTTTGTACACCTCTTTTGCAAATGTTGGCTCTAAACCTGAGTTCCGAGCAAATCTATCTCTAGCCAACCCTCTCTTTTCGGGGTCTCTATCTTTACTAAGAACATCGGATATCGATTCATATTCTCTATCATACAGAACTCGTGCATCATGGCGGGAGAGTGAAGTCAATTGGTCATCTTTCAGATGTAGTATGAGTTCCAATAAGTCTGACTTTGCAAGATCTTCCCTCACACCATATAGTAGTTGTCGACTAAAAATATGGCATCTTTCAGCTACCTCCTTTTTCTTAAGCTGTAGAAAGTATTGACTCAAGTCCTCTGCAAGTCCACTACAAATTCTTGTCAGAGCATCAAAGTCTCCTTCATCAATATCAATTCCTCCCATACTTCTGCCATCAATCACAATATTCTGACCTTCTGCATTTGCATCAGAAATTACATCAACGGCATCTCTCTCCTCAACCCACCCTTTTACAGCAGTCCGTTTGACTTTGTTTCTACCTCTTGTAAGCTCATCATACCAGTTACTAGGATTTTCAATACCTGCAGCTTTTAGCTCGATTGTAGTTGGGTAGGATGTTCTAGGTCGCACAATTTGAGGCAATCCAAAAGATAGAATAGTATCAACAAGTTCACCATTAGATGCATCGGGTCCCATCTGATCAAGTAGTGTCTGTATTTCCAGATATCGAATGATATCAAGACCTGAGCGAGTAGCAGCGATGACATTTTTGCTAAGTTTAAAACCCGAATCTGTGGATTCGATGGCGTTTTTCTTGAACAACCATGTAAATAGAATATTGAACATCTTTTTGACTTGTTTTTCATAATCTGGATGTTGAACCGAACGAAAGCTCTCTTCAGCTATTGATTTCATTGTTTCTTGTAACTCCTCCTTCATGAACTTCCGCCCACTCACAGCCTCCCTTGTCATCAGATTAGCAAGAATTGATGGATAGATTGGACCAGGATTCAGAGATTCTAAAGGTCGATGGAGAAGAGTATTAACAAGACTGTCTGCATCTTGAAAACGTCTAGAAGGTCCCTCAAACACTATGTAGACACTTCCTCCATGTTCCGCAAGATGATATTCTCCGATTCGTCCAGCCACCTGAAGATACCTCGATCTAGCTGCTAGATAGTCCATATATCTATCAAACAGGATGATCACACAATCAAATGGGAAACTGATTCCTGCTGTAATCCCAGTTGTTGAAACGACTGATCTAATCCGACCAGTCTTGATACTATCCTCAAGCCTTCTGCGTATCGATGCACTTAGTCCAGCATGATGAAATGCCACACCTTGTTTCAAAACCTCTTTCAATCGGCTAGCAACGGGCATCTGACTCTCGTTTCCAATGATATGGTCTACAACTCCATCAATGACCTTTCTCTGAAAATGTCTTGACATCACACCTGCTAACCACTCTGCTCGGAAACGTGATGATGCAACTACCAAAACAGACTTGTCTTCGTAGTCTTCCATATGTTCAATGACTGACTCAAGAAAGTGTTCTCTCTTCATCAAGATGTTTTGAGTACCATCACTGCTTGAGATTTGAATTCCATTCTCTTGTCGTGTAACTATATACTCATCGGGATTCAGACGCACGCTAGGTCTGAAAGTCCTTGCCTTTAGCCAATCCGCAACTCTTTCAGTATTACCAAATCTAGAAGATAGTGTAATGATTTGTGATTTTCTTTTTTGAAGAGTAACCAGACAATCAAGCTTTGCACTTCTATCTGTCCCCAAATTTCCTGCATCTATTTCGCCAATTTGTGAATCAAGTTCAGTGAGCTCATCTACAACTGTGAGCCCGATATCTTCAGTCCATTTATCCTTACGAAGCAAATCTGTGAAAACAGACTCATATACTCCCACAATCAAATTGGCCTGTTTTAATTCATCAGAATCAGTACTCTTCGTGCCATCATGTCTTTCAACCTTATACCCCATATCCTCCAATAGCTCGCCATATTCATTGATGACCTGAGTGATGATTGACTGATATGGACTTAAGTAAAGACATTTGATACCTGATTGGAGTTTGATAAGAATCGCAACCATCGCGAGAAAGGTTTTTCCAGATCCTGGAGGCATTTGTATGATAATATTACCCTCCAAATCTTCTGCCTCATTTAGAAATTTCTCCTGAGCGGGAAGGAGTCTTACAAAGTTCTTGTATCGTAATAATACCTTAGCAGTTCTGTACACTTCTGTATCCATAGAAGTTGGTCCGATCATACCATCGACAGCAGATAATGCCAACCGTCCTTCGTGAGTTATCATGAATGTTCGTTGCTTCTTTCCCTTGCTTCCAAGAGCAATAACATAGTTCGCTTTGACAAGTTTGTTCATGCTTTCATATAGGGTACCACCTGCAGCGAATCTTTTCTTGATTCGTTCGTATTCGATTTCTTTTGCAGATCTCTCATTTGCACGACCAGATTTGGGTTTTTTTGTCCCCATCAAATCTAGTATTCCCTCGACAATCTCATCCCAACCCATATTTGGAATGATATCCCCAGCTCCAGGTCTAAGTACCTGAAGAATCTCAATTGCATAACGATTTCCAAGCGCTCTTAATCTTGTCCGCGTTTCTTCGAGTTCAATCTCCTCCATGACTTCCACTCATCATTACCGAGTAATCGTTTGTAAAATCTGTTTCGTGCGGCACTGAGGATAATACTCGCTCTTTTCTTCTTAGAAAATGGTACTTCATTCGTAGAGGTGGCTCTAAGTGAGATATCTGTTCAGACGTAGAGGTGAAAGGGAAACCAAAGAAGAAACAAAGAACCTCATTCAGTCGGGTTTGGGGATTTTCTCTCCGGTGGTTGAAGCAATAGAACCTGATCCAGCTCATGAATGCAAACGTCTTGCAGAGCTTGAACATATTTTCGTGAGATCAAAGGCTCTCCAATCACTTGATGATGTGCCTTTTGTAGTTGATCAGATTAAGAACGGGAATATCGTTCTCCTAGATATCACTAGACTCAATGATGGACAGGATCATACACATCTCGAATTGAAGAGAATCATCGAACGTATACGTGGAGAAACTAGAAGTTATCGAGCTGATCTTGCACTTGTTAATGACAACTGCGTCATGGTGACTCCACCATTCGTCAAGTTCTAAGATGCTCATTTGAGTTTAATACTTTCAGTCACCGAAAGCGCTTTCGTGTCAATGTTCATAGATTTATGGATAGTTGATGCTAGGTTGACACACTTCGAAGCCTCACCATGACAGGTTAATACTTTCTCAGGTACAGGATTCACACGCTTGATAAAATTCAAGATTTGTTTTCGGTCTGAATGACCTGAAAATCCCTCTACCGTATCAACCTCTAAGTTGACTGGAACTACTTGCATATTACCGTCTCTATTTCTCATCTGAACTTCTTTCCAGCCTTTTTGAATACGCCGTCCTAGTGTTCCCTCGCCTTGATAGGATACAAAGCATATAGTATTCTTTTCATCCGGAGCAAGGAACCTGAAATACTCGACACTGGGTCCTCCAGCAAGCATACCCGATGTAGCCATTATGATACATGGTTCTCCCTCAACAATCTCCTCTCTTTGTTCATGACTATCCACTTGAACGAAAATCTCGTTGAGGAATGGATTGATACCTTGATGGAAAATCATCTCTCTAATCTTTTTACTAAGAGCTTCTGGATGTGTAGTATGTATTGCAGTTGCTTGTGCAATCATCCCTTCAAGATACACAGGTATTCTTGGAATTCTATTCTTTGTGACAAGATCTTCAATTACTAACATAATCTCCTGTGCACGACCAACTGCGAGTACAGGAATTAGTACTTTCCCGCCTCTTTCAATAGTTTTACGAATGATTCCTGCAAATTTCTTCTCTACCTCTTGTCGTGGAGGCATCTTGTCCGTAGGATGGCCGTATGTGCTCTCGACAATCAGAGTTTCAAGTCTGGGAAATGTGAAGGTTGCAGGTTCAAGAAGGCGAGTCCTACCAAATTTGAAGTCTCCACTATATGCCAGATTATATTGCCCATCTCCAATATGGAGGTGTATAATAGCAGAACCGAGAATATGTCCTGCATTATGAAGTGTTAGTCTCACATCTGGGGCGATATCTGTAACCTCCCCGTAGTTTAATGTAATCGTATGAAGTATGGCTTCTTTCACATCTCGGTCACGGTAGGGTCTGAGCTTGCCTTCACGTTCTGCAACATCAAGATAGTCTAGCTGCAGGAGCGTAGCTAAATTGAGAGTGGGAGCAGTCATGTATACAGGCCCTCGATATCCGTATTTGAATAGAAATGGAACCATGCCGCAATGATCAAGATGAGCGTGGGTGATGATTACAGCATCAAGTTCCTCTATATTGAATTCGGGCATGTCAAGTCGCGGAAATGCCTTGCTTGGAGTTCCCACATTCACACCACAATCAATGAGTATGTTTGTTTCAGGAGTCTGAAGGAACATCGATTGCCTTCCTACTTCCTTGAACCCACCAAATGCAGTAAGTCTAATCCATCCATTTTCGACCAAGGACTGTCTATGAATTCGACGTCCAATCTCTCGGAATGCTTTGTTTCTTCTACTAGCTTCAGACTGGATAATATATCGGATCTGTTTGATAAGTTTACTCTCAATTGGGGGAGTGCGCATTACATTTGGACGCCAGAAAGTCTGCCTTGTAATCTCTCTGAGTGTAGTCCCACTACGACCAATCACTAATCCTGGCTTCTGGGCTTCTATAATGACTTCTCCTCGAGAATCATCAAAATCAATCGAACTAATTTCAGCTTCTTCTGGAATAAGTTCTCTTACAGCTTTCTCTGCTTCTTCATGCGGAAGACGCACCTCGGGAGCAGATCTGACAACAATACGCTTTCTCATCTTACGAGCGAGGGCTTTGATTTTATCTCCATCATCAAGCAGAATTTTAGGTGCTTTGGAATAAATCGCAATCTCAGGTCCTTCATACTCTACACTACTAATTGCAGCAGAGCGTGGTAAAGCCTTTCGAACTGCTTCACGAACATCTAAAATTTCTTCATCGTTAGAAGCCATTTGTGTCACTTCTCATTATTATGCCCACACCCTCCAATCATTGTGTCTGCTATCTTGAACCAAATTTGGTTCAAAGTTACCGCTGCTAATCGAATTAAATTCAAGGATAGTGAAAAATCACTGTTCCTTCCAGATCTTCAGGATGGACTCTTTATCCATCTCCTGATACCCATCCTTATCGATAATACTGACAAGAATTGAGTTTCCTGAAGCTGCATCCCGTTCGATTGCTGCTGCTACTGCACGAATAGCAAGTTCCACTGCCTTTTTCTTTGGCAGGTCGTCCTTGTACTCTGCTTCTAGAACACCAAGTGCAACAGGTGACCCAGAACCATTTGCAACGTACTTGTCCGGTAATACAGAACCAATAAAGTCTGTATAGAAGACTTGTGGGCCTTCGTCATCAAAGCCTCCTACGAGACTACCCAGCATGTATCCACCTCTTGCTTGGAACATTATGTTACTCAGCAATTTAGTTAATGCTTTTACACGCATAGGGCGTCCTCTTTGGATCTCAAAGAGTTTAGCCTCCGCTCTAAGAAGGTCCATTATTGACTGTGCGTCTGCAACAGAACCAGCAATTGTTGCACCAATTCTGTCTGTGATTTTGTAAATCTTCTTCGCAGTCTTGTTGGCGATAAGAAAGCCCATTGTGGCTCTCTGATCACTTGCTAGTATTACACAGTCTTTAGCAACCAGTCCAATAGTAGTTGTACCAGTTTTGAGTTCTTCTGGAGCTTGAGTTGGATGTTCCATATAGAGTAACTCCGTTATAGAGATTAAGTCTCGGAGAACTAGTGACGATAAGCTGTTTTTTGTGAAATGTATTAAAACGTTGCTATGTTGCACATTTTTGCAAGAAAAGGAGTAGATTAACACTTCATAGAGTCAAATTGCTCCATGAAGTGTACTCTTTTTCATTATGTGGTGTTCCCTTTTGGTTCTTCAGGACGAGGCCATATTGTAATTAGTTTCACTTCTTTGGCATTTTCCACAACCTTAAGCGCATCAGCCGCGATTCCAATCTCACCGTATTGGATGTTCTCAATGTACCTTGATTCCTTTGGTAATTCAATTGTGATAGTCTTACCAGTGATTGATACTTTGAACTGCTCTATAGGAATAGCTGGGATTCTTCTCTTCACAACAGCTAGAAGTTTGTCAACTGGGTCGGAAATAATCTCCCTTACAGTCAAATCAAAAATCAATGTCTTTCCAGCAAGTGGGGGATTGAAATCAACTCTTACAGTCCGTCCAAGTACAGATGTTATTACCCCTCGTTCGCGACCAAAGGTAATCTCTTCGCCTTTGTACCCTTTAACTCCCTGCTTATGTAGCTTAGTCAATGCAATTTTCTTGATAAGGTTTGGATCTCTTTGACCTGCTCCTCTTTCAGGGGGGACTTCGACAGTTTTACTATCACCAACCTTCATTCCGACCAATTCTTCTTCTAGTGCTTCTAGTAACCAGTTCCAACCAATTGCAACTAACATAGGCTGATACCGTTCATTCTCTTTGTGAATATCCTTTTCTTTAGCGACCTGTTCGATAGTTGTATCAAAGTAGAATCCGTCATCTTTTGTATAACCTGTGTAGTCAACATAAACGAGACTTTTCTCAGTGACAACAGTTTCAACCGTCTTCTTGGTAGTCTTCGTTTCGGCGCTTTTCTTAGCGGTTGCCTTCTTACTGGTTGTTTGTTTCTTTGCAGCAGGCTTTTTCTTAGCCTTGGCAGTTGATTCCTTTGTGGACATATCTGACTCCCTCTGGGCTTATAGCTGTTCTCTTCGGGCTGCTCGGAGTTGTTATAAAACGATTTCCTTAGGCCCTATTTCTTGAAGGTCCCTCTTAGTATCTGCAGTTTTTCATAGAATAATGGTGTTTCACCAACAACATCAGTGACAAGCGAGCAGAAACTCATAGTTTGCTTTATTTTTTCTATATTTTCCAGTGATGAAACTACAATGTAGATTCTCCCTTCTGGCTGTAGGTATTCTACAGCATTACGGATGAATCGCTCTGTTGTTTCAATACCAATCTCCCCTCCAATCAATGCATGGTCAAGAGAAGTACCACTATCTTCCTTTGGCAGGTATGGAGGATTGAAGGCAATTATCGAGAATTTCTCTCTAGGATCTATTGCGGTCAGTAAATCTGATTGAATCACTGACACTTTATGCTCTAGTGAATTATTCCGAGCATTTGACATTGTGTTTCTTACAGCAGCATACTGACTGTCAATCGCAATAACTCGGTCAACCGACTGGCACAGGTGTAATGCTACATACCCTGTTCCAGTTCCCACTTCAACTGCATAATCTTCTGGCCAAGTGTCTATAGAATCAAGTAGAAGAAATGTATCCTCTGCAGGAGGATAAACCTCTGGGAAAACATCAATCTTCAGTACATTTTCTTTCAAGGTCTATTCCTCTATGGCATCTCTAGGTCACCAGCTTCAACCATCTCATATACAATATCTGATAAAGTAACAAGGGTTTCCAAGGAAAGGTCCCTCAACCGACTGGTTTCATCTATTCTCTCAGTCTGGGAAAAGAATGTTTGTGTGAGATTGGATTTTCCGAGGTTCTTGAGCCAAATCTTCATTGCTTTCCGAAGTTGTTTGTTAGGATAGGAATAGAGCCCATGGACCATCCAGAAGAAAATCTTCGAATCTTTGGCAAAGGGACCGCTTGTTCTCTTTGTGACCTTGAGAACAGCAGAATCTACAGCTGGAATTGGGTAGAAATTATTTGCTTTCACATCCATTACATGATTTGCTGTTCCCAGATATTGAAAATCTACTGATAATCTAGAATACAAAGAACTATTTGGAATGGCTAGTATTCTGTCTGAGAACTCCTTTTGAAACATTAATACTCCCAAATCAAATGTGGATTCCGTAAGGAGTCTGAAGATTATCTCTGAAGAGATACTATAGGGAAGATTTGCAACAACCTTATTCACATCAGGGAGATCGACATTGAGTGCATCACCATGAACTATCAACACGTTTTTTTTCTCTCGAAGAATATCGCGTAGAGCAGCAACAAGCCCTGATTCGAGTTCGATAACTGTTACATTGTTTGATTTCTCTGCAAGAATAGATGTTAATATGCCCAAACCGCCTCCAATTTCTAGAACGCTATCTTCTGCTGAGATATCAGCTGCGTCAACAATCTTCCTTGCAATCTGTTCAGATTTAAGAAAACTCTGCCCTCTTTCTTTTCTAGGGCGCACTGAGTACTGTCTTAGTAATGATTTGATGTCACTATCGTGCAGCAGGCTCACCTGAGCTGAGTTTTATCGACGAGGTGGTCTATCTCGATCTCTTTCATCTTCATCGCGTCTCGGAGGTCTGACGAAGAGCCATCTCTTTACGTCTTCCTGTAG
Source organism: Candidatus Thorarchaeota archaeon (assembly GCA_016841005.1). The sequence goes on from JAEORG010000192.1 coordinate 25,938, forward strand.
TTCGTCGATGATCCGTGCAGTAATTACTTTCTTTGGCTGCTGCAGTTTTGTTCGAGATGCAATATCTTCAAAGCTCTTGAATGGCTCTCTCTTCCTCTCCTCCAATATCGCCCACATCAAAGTCTGTCCAATACCTGGTAGTAATTGAAGTGAATGCATTCTTGTTGTAAGAGGTTTTGCTTCATTGAAGAATTGAACGTATTTGTGTTCGTGTTTGGTAACTATCATTTCAATAACGAGAGGAAGTTCTGAGGCACTCTCAGGAGCCAAATCATCGTAGAAGATACGGCGTTTTACATGATCTATTTTGCCTTTTGCATTTCGATGAATTGGAACTCGCTCTTGAGGATGAAGAGTTGCATTATACTTTGGTAACAATTCAAGTAGAGTAAAATAATTCTCACCAAGTGCTTGAACTACAGTTTCTCCACGTGGACGATTATCTCGCAAAAAGACCTTCGGTGGAATGACTGCCAGGACATATGCGTGGGTCTCGAATGCTCTGTTTTGAGAATCCTCCATTTTTTATCGCTCCTGGATATATCAGACCACATCAACCTTGAATTGTAGTGTAGAAATAAAAGTCAATCGGGGAAAGCAGTATCACAGCGCCTTTTTCTCATATTTTATGACCGGTTGCTCTCTATTATCTCAACAATTTCAACAAGCTGCTCTTCTGTGAGGTCAGATGACCTCGTGTCTAAGATTGTCTTGAGTTCCTCCACGTTGATAGGCGCAATATTGACAATCTGTACCGCCTGGAATCGAGACAGTTCATAATTTTTCATCAGTCTATCTACAAGTTTGATAGCAACTGCAGGCGCCATTTTTGCGAAGGTGGAAGCATGTTCGAGTGTGATTGATTGCTGGAAGGATAGTTCGCTCTCCTTCCCACGTTTTGACAATAGCTTTTTGACTTGCGGGAGGGTTACTTCCTCCTCTCCAACAATTTCCTTCGGCATTCTTCTCCCCTCATTCTCGACTTGGACGAAGATGCTCTGGTCTTATGATGAGTGTTTTAACAGCATCGCCCATCTTTACATCTACTTCGAGAGCTCTACCTCTTTTCCCAGTTACCACACCAGTCCTGCCATGATATCTACGATGGGGCATTCCCTTATGAATTGCAGAATCGATTACGATATTGACTCGGTCACCTATCTCATAGTCGATTAGAACCGTGCTTAATGGAGATAAACCTCGATCTCTCACTCTCTTGGACATCAAACTGCGTGTTCGGGCACGGAATCCATGACTCTTTTTGACCATAAGGCATCAACTTCTTGTCCGTTGTACCTCGCGCAACAGAAAAAGGATACACTGCATGCCCGAGGCTCAGCATGACCTCTGGGGTAGCAACTTAAAGATTATGGTCTGTTTGTCTTGCGTAAATTCCAACAACATTGAGCTGAATACACTCACAATGAGTTCCAAGGGCTTCTGATAAAGATGGAGAAGTCCTTCCGTCATCTCCGGAAATCAATTCTTTGACGTAAGTTCCTCCTTGGACTCTGAAGAATCCCTCTATCCTATTGGTATCAACTCTCTCCAATTTTATTTCCAAGATTTTCTTCTTTCTGACTAAATCACTTCTACGATGTGCAACACGATTCGGAGTCCTTTGTTCAATCATCACACCAATAAGGAATTTTGCAGCTTTTTCCAAATCCAGTTCTGCTGTATTTGTTTCAGTCTGGATTATAGCCTTGTATTCCTTTACATTCTCTGATGCTTCGCTCTTAAACTGCTGAAATCGTTTCCTCGTTGATATCTCAAGGTCGGTCACTTCTACTTTCCCATTCGAATGTTCATAAATGAGATTACGAAGCCCATTGAAATCCGGCGTCCGAATTTTAGGTTTTGAAACCTCAATTACGAAGGGCCTCCCGTTGCCAAGCATGAGAACATCGATATCTTCTCTTCCTGCTGCATGTATCTTGAATTTAGACCCTTGAAGCATATTCATTGCAGGGTTGCCAATGTATTCTGAAACAGAATCTGGATATTTACGCCCAGTACCTCCACAAGAATCACATCCCTTTCCATTACATTCTCCACAATCCCATCTGCTTTGAGGGATCCCTCGTTCAAGTTTTCTATATCTCCCATATATGAAAACAGGATTTATTCGAAGTTTCACAGAATCCTTTCCCATATCATAAAAGACTACCAAGTCTGGTCGTTCAAAGTCTACATCTTTCCCTAGTGCATCAGCTAATACTTTCCCTAGTTCTCGGTTAAAATCAGACTTCAATGCCTCAGCATCCATAAGTTCAAAGGTTGCCTGTAGTTGGTCCTGTTTTTCAACCAAGCCCGGATCTGGAGATGTCCCAACAAGAAATGTTGTGAATTCCACTGTCGATGCAAGTTCTAGGACTCTCTGAACAATTCTTGGAATTCTCTCAAAGACACTTTCACCATCAAGCGCACAAAGATGACATCTGTGCATTTCCTGAAATGTAATGGCATTCTTTTTACAGATCTGTTTTGCAGAATCGAACATTCCAGTTTCAGCAAGAATTGCTATCAGTTTCTTTCCTGTTTCTTTATCCTCATGTTTTAGATGAGAATCTGCGCTTATAGAAAGAGCAAGTTTTAGGGAATATCCTCGCTGTTCATTGGTTGTATTTGTGCTCAACCATGCAAATTGTCTTCCTAAACAGTGATTGCAGAGTGGGTGCTTCTCTAATAGTCTCTCAACCTTGGTCATTATATTATTACTAGTTGCAGCCATCGAGAACACCTCGAGATTCCGTTCATCAAAGTCGATTGATAAAGGTGTACCTATAGTCATCAAAGAAATGGGTTCAAGAACCTGATAACCCGAAAGCCCAACGAGATGATATTAGGATTCTTCAGTAGTTTCGTGATTACCTTTCCCTGCATATCCATGTCGCCCACTCTCCTAATGACATCCAACAGACTCAAGTCATCTGCCCCTTTGATGAGTTCATCTAATCCACGATCGGATAGTGATGTAATTGCACGTTGTGCAAGATACATTGTTCGAAGATCTCTCAGCAGAACAGACCGCCATGACTTTTCATATCTCTGCAGATTCAACAATCCTTCCTGGTTAGCAAGCTCAGAAGAAATGACTTTACCAGCAATTTCAGCCGCAGCTCCCCCAACAACAACACCCCCTCCTGTAGTTGCCTTTACAATGCCTGCTGCATCTCCGACTGCAAGAAATCCACCTTCAACAGTCTTCTTGATTGGCATTCCTACTAACACAATTCCTCCGAAACCCCTCTCAACCGAGGCTCCAAAAAGGCGCTCTTTTATAATTGGGTGATGTTTCAAAGCCGCCTGTAATCTCTGCTTTGGGCGGTCTCTAGATGCAACCCCAACGCGTACGCGTCCTTCGCCTAACGGTATTATCCAAGCAAAGAATCCTGTTGAAATTCGTCTACCATAGAACATTTCGACCAAGTCTTCTTCGACCTCGACCCCAGACAGCTCAAATTGATAGGCTGGATATTTACTGCTTCTTGGGACTCGCGGGAGACCTACTTTACTTGTGATCTGGCACCTTGAGCCTTCCCCACTGATGACTGCTTTGGCCATATACCCCGTTTCATCTGTCTTAGTAATACGCACCTGATATTCTCCGGCATCTGTTCTATTGATACTAGTGACCTTCTTTTCCGTCAATACTGTAGCTCCTTTCTCAGATGCCCGTTCTGCTAGCCATGTATCAAACAGCTTGCGATTCATAACAAATGCTTCTCTTTTGCCTCTCTCAATAAGAATGGAATATCCGGAGGGAGAATGGATTCTTGCACCTGCAACAGTATTTTGGATTATATGTTTTGGTGGAACCAGTCCAAGATTTTGCAATCCAGAGCTACTAAGAAGACCTGCACAATGGTCTGGTTCTCCTATTTTCTGATGTTCCTCGAGAACTAGTACTGGGTGTCCATTATTTGCAATTCTATGTGCCGCTATCAACCCTGCAGGGCCAGCTCCTACAATTATTGCATCATAACTCAAATTGGACACCTACAAACTAACCCGATGCGACCCTTTTTATCTCTCACTCAAATGAGAAAGTATGCTCAAACGGATGGCTAATATTATGAAAAATCGACAGTTCACATACAAACAGGTGATTGCTGTCAGAATAGACTTAGGTATGAGCAAAGGAAAAATGGCTGTGCAAGTTGCACATGGGGCAGTCAGTGCAGCAGAGAAGGCCCGCATAAGTCATCAAGATATCTGGAAGGCATGGTTAGGAGAAGGTCAGAAGAAAGTTGCAGTCAAAGTCCAGTCAGAAGAAGAACTTCTCCAATTGATGCGTCAGGCAGCTACGAAGAGTTTACCATATGCTCTCATACGAGATGCAGGAATGACTGAGCTACCTCCAGGAACTATGACTGTCATTGGGATAGGTCCTGCTAAATCTGAAATTATGGATACAATAACTGGTGATCTCAAACTTCTCTAAGAGGAATTAACTTGCCATCACCACCACAACCTGAAATCACACTTGGGATGGAGCTTTATAGTACTGATTTTGAGGGAATTGGAGGAAATCTCAAACAACGATACGAGGACTTCATTGTTGAAGAGATTAGCTCCGATGGAAACATTGCACTTGCCAATATTTCTCAGGATGAACCGTTTATTGAGTCAGCTGTTTCTGTTGCAGGTGAATCAAGAAAGGCAAAGTTTGTACATTTCACCGTACAGAAATTAGGTCTTAATACCATGGACGTTGCAAGCCTTTTTTCATCAGGTCTTAATATATCGCGGAATTTAATCACCTATGCAGGATTGAAGGATAAAAGAGCTCTTACAGCACAACGGTTCTCAACGCCTGCAAAATCGGTTGATGCTCTGAAAGAATTAAAATTGGAACGTATTTGGGTCCGAGACCTAGAATTTTCGCGAAAACAGATACTGACAGGTGATCTTTGGGGCAATCGATTCACAATTCTCCTTCGTAATATAGAAGTTCCGTGTGATGAAGCATACCAGAGAGTCAATGAACTTTCAGAACAGCCCATATTGAACTATTTTGGCATCCAGCGATTCGGAGTATCTCGTCCATTTACACATCTGGTGGGACGAGCTCTTACTAATCGAGATTTCGAAGAAGCAGCGCGTAATATTTTGGCAAAATCAAGTCCATATGAATCAGACGAATTAAGAGAAATCCGTTCTTCGATTATGGATGGAAATGTATCAGAATCGGCATTGGAGAAATTTCCAAAGGAGTTGAGATATGAACGATTCATGATAAAGAGTCTAATCACTCATCCGCAGGACTACGAACGAGCTTTCTCAAAGATTCCACCTAAAATGCAGACCCTATTTGTCCATTCATTCCAATCTTACCTCTTCAACAGAATCATTAGCTTAAGAGCTAAGGAAGGAATGAGTTTGGAGAAACCCGAAATTGGAGATTTCATAGCTAGAGTTGATACACCAAACATTGGCCGTGATGATTGGCTCTTTGTTACAGAACAGAATATCGAAAAAAGAACTGAACAGGTTCAATCCGGGGAATATGGTCTAGTCAATGTTATTCCAGGTTATACATCGAAATTACCCAATACTAGACAGACCGAACACATCAAGAGAATTCTTGGAGAAGAGAACACCAAAATCGAAGACTTTAGGTTCTCAGAGAACAAGTATCTTGACTCCCCGGGAGGATTTCATCCAATTACTATAGACCTCACTAAGGTAGATGCATCCTGTACAGCAGAAGGTCTACAAATCAGATTTTCACTTAGAAAAGGATCCTATGCTACAGTTGTATTTAGAGAGATAATGAAGAATGCTCCTGAAAATAGGACTTAAGCTATCCCCTTCTACCACCTGAAAACTCTCTTAGTTTTTCTCCAAATTCATCATGACCAGATTCTTCTTCTTTTTCCAGCCTTTCATCCTGATATTGAAACAGAATTGATTCCCCTGTCACAGCAGAAACAATCGCCCTTAGTTCTTCTTTCGAATACTTGATTCGTTCCCTATCCTCAGCTCGAAGCATAACTATACTCTCTTTGAACCCGTTTGGTAAGTATAGACTATTGACACCTACCTCAATTGCAGGTGTAATCATTTCACGAACTATTGTTCGAAGCTTTGCAGGGCCTTCAACAATGAGGTATTTTCCATACGTTTCATCAAGCTCGGTCAGCAATGCTTCATCCTCTGTGAAGACAGTTTTACTCTTCTTCTTTACAACTAGAATGAGAAGATCACCTGTCTTTATCGCTCTAAGAAGATTGACATTTTCCAACCCTGGATGTTCTTTTGACTTTTCAAGAAGCCACTTGCTGAACTTCACATCGAATTCAGTAATTTCACCTGCGTCAAATCTATCTTGACAACTTGGACACAGCATATCTGACTCTAAGTCGAAAACGCACACAGGTAATCGCATTTTTCATTCCTCACCGAGCTGGTGTTTCAGCAGTGACCGAGCTCTGTGAGAGGAACATATGAGCCTTCCGAAGACTACCTAGTTAGAGTGATGTCAATTGTTGAAACATTCAAATCGCTACCTTTGTCTGTCTGGACCGTTGTAGTTCCTATTTGAATATCCTTTACCTTTACATCGCTCAAGAATCTGTTTCGAGTGATTTCAGCAACATCCACCGCTCTACTGATCAGTCTACCTCTTGCTCTAATTGCTACTTCTGATGCACCTTTGTTGAATAGAGTAACGCAGGCAAGAACATAGCTCATGACATTTTTTGAGCCAACCAATATCGTGGAATCTCCACGATTAGTTTCTTTCTCCTTATTGCCTGTCTTTTCCTCAGCCACACGAAATCTCTCCACTAGCTGAATATACAGCTTATAGCCTAGATTGGCCGGCGTCTGATATAGATTTCGTTTCTTGTAGGATGCATAATATTGCACGCAGGAACGTGATTGGGGAATTTTATTACATCTTACACAAGGTTTTTCACCTGAATACAATGGCTTCGACTACCGGAAGTTAAAATAAATGGCACAGCTTACATTCCTAGGATCCTGTCGAGAAATTGGGCGTTCGGGATTTTATTTGGAGATGAACAATGAGAGTTTCTTAGTGGATTATGGAGTTAAGTTTGGTAATCCCCCTCTCTTTCCTGATATGGTTCCTACTGATAATCTTCAGGGGGTTGCAGTCACTCACGCACATTTAGACCACTCTGGTGGCGTGCCAATTGTATTGGCAAAAGATCAAGCCATTTCTCTATTTTGTACCCCCGCAACGCGTGATCTCTGTCTTCCTCTTATCAGAGATATGTACAAGATCTCCGGAGGACGGCTTCCTTTTACCAATAATGATATTGCAAGAATCCGTCGACAATGTGATCCAACAGCATACGAACAGACAACCCCGATCGGGCGTCACTTTGAGATGACTCTGTTTAATGCAGGGCACATCCCCGGAAGTGCAATGGTTTCAATACGTTACAATGATAAGAGAATTCTATTCACTGGCGACTTCAACTCTATAGAATCTCGGCTTAATCCTGGTGCTCGCAAAAATCTGCCAAAACATGATATTGTTGTGACAGAGAGTACATATGCAAGACGCATTAACCCAAATCGGGAAGAGATTGAAGACGCAATGGTACAGACTGTTATTGAAACAGTTGAGCGAGGAGGAATTGCGCTTATTCCGGCTTTTGCAGTGGGCAGAAGTCAAGAAGTCATGTGTATCTTGGAAAAACACGGACTACCTTCAAAATATCCAATCTATATTGACGGCATGGCGAGGAAAGTTAATGAGGTGGTTGTAAAGCATCCGGAGTATATCAGCTCCCCTCAATCCTTTGAGAGAGCTGTTAGTCGAGCTAAGGTCATTCATGATACACGAGATCGAATGAACGCAATCAAGAAACCAGGCGTTATTATTTCTCCTGCGGGAATGCTGAAAGGAGGGGCATCGCATCTCTACTTCAAGATGCTTCATGATGATAGTCAAAATAGCATAATCCTAGTTAGCTTCCAAATTCCAGGTACACCTGGTGCAGAACTTCTTTCAAAACATAAAGCAACAGTCGGAAATAGAACTTTTGACGTTCAAGCAGAAGTTCGATATCATCACTTAAGCAGTCATTCTGACTCCAAAGGATTAGTGGATATGCTCTTGAATATCCCTGGTGATCCGGAATTCTATCTTGTACATGGTGAAAGCGAATCCTGTGATGCACTACAAGCAAAATTAGAGAAGAAAGGTAGGAGAGCACATATCCCTGAAACAAACGAAAGATTTGAGGTTTGATTACTCTTCTTCTGATGCAGGTCGTGCCTCAACAACTTGGCACTTGACTTGAGATAGTACTTCTTCTGCTTTCTGGGGCTCTACTATTAGAGTATAGAGGTATCTAGCTGTACGTAGTTTGAGCTTGACCTGATCAGGGCCTCTCTTCACTCGACATTCCTCAGCATCTTCGGTCATTTCAAGGAATTTTTCTACGTCATGTATCTGTTTTGGCATTTCTTTAAGCCCCATTCATTTTGGTTTAGGATGGTGGGCCGGGCGCGATTCGAACGCGCGACCTTCTCCGCTTTCAGAAAAGGTTCTGAAGAGCCTTTCCATGTGAAGGAGACGTCATAGCCGGGCTAGACCACCGGCCCTAGCGTAAGGGGAATGATTACTTCTTCCTGCGCTTTGGCCTGAGGTCCTTCCCTCGACACTTTCTGCATTTCTTTGCCTTCAATGGATTAGTTGCGCCACAGTCGCGGCAAACTGATTTGTATAGCAAATAATGCTGTGCGAGTCTACGTTTCTCAATGTCAGAAACTGGCATTAACAGGACCTCAATGATTTTGATTCCGGACTTCCTAGTAGTCCGCTCAGGCCAACCGAGAGCCTATGAATATAAACCTGTTCCTCAGGCAAAAGACAAGAGGGACTGCTGAGGCTCTTTATCCCCACCAGTCTGTCTTGTGATCTATAATAGTTCATTGAGAATGCGGGTCACATCACTCGGTTTTTCTGCAACCTGAATACCTGCATCATTCATAGCTTTAATCTTAGCTGCAGCTGTCCCGCTACTTCCACTAATAATTGCCCCAGCATGCCCCATTCTCTTTCCAGGTGGAGCAGTTCTCCCAGCAATGAATCCTACAACAGGTAGATCGTATTCCTTCTGGACATATACTGCTGCTCTCTCCTCAGCATCTCCACCAATTTCGCCAACCAGAACAAGTGCTTTGGTATCCTTGTCGCTTTTAAAGATCTCAACAGCTTCAATTGTCGTTAGACCAACACATGGATCGCCCCCAAGCCCGATGGCTGTTGATATCCCTATACCTGCGTTGGTCATTCCTGCAGCAATTTCGTACGTGAGTGTACCACTTCTTGACATTAGTCCTACATCACCTGCAGAGAAGACATGTCCTGGCATAATACCTAGTTTCTGCTTCGCCCCTGGAGTGATAATTCCTGGAGTGTTAGGTCCAATGATTGTGATTCCCTTTGCTTTCGCTGCGTGGATTATTTTGATTTCATCCTGAACTGGTACGTGTTCAGTGATTAACACCACTGGATTCAAGTCAGCGGAAATTGCCTCAAGTGCGGCATCTCCTGCAAATGGAGCTGGAACGAAGATGACTGAAGCATTGGCATCGGTTTCTGCTTTTGCACTACTAATACTATCAAAGACAGGGATTCCATGAATTTCGTCGCCGCTCTTTCCTGGTGTCACACCTGCAACAACCTTTGTTCCATACTCTAGCATAGCTTTCGAGTGGAATGTACCCTGACCACCTGTGATTCCCTGAATGAGCACACGTGTATCTTTGTCAACAAGTACCGCCATTTATGCTCCCTCCTTTACTAACTCAACAACCTTTGAGGCTGCTTCTTCCATAGTTTTCAGGAAAGGTATCCCCGCGTTATCGAGTATTTCTTGCCCCTCTTTTTCATTGGTTCCGACCATTCTGATAACCATAGGAACAGCGATACCCTTGGTTTCTCGAACAGCAATAATACCATTGGCTACATCATCACAACGGGTGATTCCTCCCATGATATTCACAAGTATTGCCTTCACTTTATCATACATGAGAGCGATCTCGATTCCCTTCTCAACACGTTCCTTGTTGGAACCACCACCAAGATCTAGGAATGTACTTGCTTTCCCTCCATAGAGGTTGACAGCGTCAAGAGTTGCCATAGTAAGACCAGCGCCATTGCAGATGCATGCAATATCCCCGTCAAGTTCCACATATGCCATCCCTTCTGCTGTAGCCATGCGTTCCCGTTCATTTTGTTCAGCTGGAGCTCTATGTATCTTCTCGATTATTTCTTTATGTCTGTATAATGCGTTATCGTCAATATTCAGTCTTGCATCTGCAGCAAGGAAGCGGCCATCTTTTGTCAAGATGAGGGGATTGATTTCTGTGAGTTCAACATCATATTGACTGACGATATTCCAGAGTTTCATGAAGAAATTGCTAAGATTATTGATTGCTTTTCCTCTGAAACCCATGGCAATAGCCATTTCTCTTGCTTCCCATGATTGGAATCCAAGGCCAGGGTCTACATACCGCTTAATGATTTTCTCAGGGCTTGTTTCAGCAAGTTCCTCAATAGACATACCTCCCGCTCCACTACCTATCATTACATATTTGCGCTCGTTGCGATCTACTGTGACACCAGCATAGATTTCCTGTTGAATGTCAAGTTTCTCTTCAATAAGGACTGCCTCAACTGGTAAGTCATTGATTCTCATTGCGAGTATCTCTTTTGCATGGGTTTCTGCTTCTTCAGGTGTATCTGCAAATTTTACACCACCAGCTTTTCCACGTTTACCTGCGAGTACCTGGGCTTTTACTACCACAGGTTTTCCAACCTCTTGAGCCCGTAATTTTGCCTCTTCTGGAGTTTTTGCGACTCCTCCCGGAGGTGTGGGCATACCAAAGGCCTTGAAAATCTCCTTCGCCTCATGCTCAAATAGCTTCATCGATACATTCCTTCTATAAAATGGGGGAACTAATTTCTTGTTAACCCCTGGACTCGAGCCGCAATCCGTGGAAAACTAGTAAAAAGGTTAACTGAAACCACTAAGTAATTCCTGAAGTCGTTTCTCCATGTAGGCTGTTTCTTCCTTCATGGTTTTTCTCTTTGAGGTTCCCAATCTTGCTAGAATTGTGTTAAGAAAGTGTAAATCTTCGAGGCAGTTTTCAATAATCCCTGGAACGTCATCCTCACAGAACTCTACCTCTCCTTTTATTCCTGGTTCTGTGGTATCAAGTACTCGTTTCCACACTTTCCTTGGAACTGAAGACCGCACAGACGCAGCTTCAAGGAGGATATGTCGTAATTCTGCATCTGGCTTTTCAAGAGCCTGTATGACTCTCTTTGCCACTCGTACTGGAATTCCGAGTGCGATAGTAGTTTTCCCACTATCGGAGCACTCATGCACTTTTCCTTTACTGGTTACTAACCCACTATTCTCAAGATCATCTAGTATCTCAAGACCTCGCATTGATTGATCAATAAGTGCAGTGGCATATAGAGAAATGTCATCCTTCTCAATCGCATAGTTCATGAATTTAACAAGATGCTTACAAAGACGATGTTTCCTTATGCCCTGATATTTCCATGACTCACAAGTACAGGATATACCTTCTTCTGCCCTTAATATCACATGATGCCAGAGGTCCCGGGATGCACTATGGATTAATCCTTCCACCTTTTTTGGATTGACTGAAACAAGTTTGACACTTGAATCAGCTATCTCACTCGCGCGGGAGATTATTGACTTGGTGGCTCTCATGGAAATAAGATTCTTGATACGATTCTTCGGTCCTATCTCCCCACTCTCAGAGATTTCATCAGTGGACATGCTTGCAGCCCAAAATGTCCTATTCAAAATAGAGAATGGATCCTCATCGCCAGTTTCTGATAAACAAATCTGACTTAACACAAGATCTTGAACATTTTCAGGGTCATCCATGCAACTATCAACTTCACCCAGTCTTGGTGTGATTGAACTATCCTTCTGACGCTCAAAGTATTTTGAGATGACTCGTTGACGTTCATTCTCATCTGCAACAACAACTATTGCAAATGCTCGATTATCAACATCACTGCGTCCAGCTGATTGGACTACATCTGTAAGTTCCCATTCAGATAATAACGAGAATCGTTCCTCATCATCATCACCTTTCAGGGAATCTTCCATATATACACCCATAACAAATACAGATGACGCCTTAAAGTTCGCAGGAATTGCAAATCTCGTCGGAACAACTAGCACAGGAAGCAGTCCTTCTTCCCATGCATCAGATATGATTCTCCTCTGAGCTTTGGAAATCCCACCATGAAAGAACGACACTCCTTTAGAAAGAACTTGTCCCAATATCTTACTCGTCTTGCACTCAGGATACAAATTACCAACTTCATCCGCTAGTTCGATGAGATCATCTTTGTGACCTAGAGTCATATTGAAAGATAGTGTTCCTGATTTTTCCCCTTTGTCAATTCCAGCCAGTTTAGAAGCTAGGGACTCAGCATCTTCTTCATTTGCACACAGGATTAGGACTTGTCCTCTTTTAGCCTGAGCGTATTCAGTCAAATCTGCAAGAGACTCGTAGACGTTTTCAAAAGCTCTCACACTGAAAATTCGTTGGATATCATCTTTCTTATCTTCAACAATCTCTGACTCTAGCCATCTCCTTAATTCATCAAGATTTGCAACGGGTGGGCAAATAGATATGTATTGCAAATCCTCCGGTTGTCCTTTGAGTGTGACAAGTGCTGATTCTAAATCAGCTCCAACGCCCTGATGACCTATGAAATCCAACCTCTCAATCACAACACATCTCAAATTCCTAAGGATTTCAGGATGTGTTCTTAATGCAATTCTCAAGGCTCGAAAAGTTGACACAATCACTCGTCCGATGTGTAGATTGGGGTCAGTTGCAATTCGCCTACGAATTATTGCAGTTGTTTCCAATCCCATACGCAGGCATTTCTGATTGATAGAGTGATATGATATCTCAGCCAAGTGTGGGTTTGGGCAAATGACAAGAACTTTGCTTTGAAACTCAGAAGCAACTCGGTTTAGGATTGCAATCTCTGCAATATCATACGCTTCTATATAGTCTCGAGTCAGCAGAATCTGACTTGTTCCTCTCATTATCCCCTTCTCAACTGCCTCAGCTTGGAACTTGGTCAGCTGTGCCATTCCCTGTCTACGTAAGATCTCTAAAAGACGAGGGGAGGTACGTGCTAATTCAAGTTCTCTGAGGGTGCTCATATGGATACTCTCTCGTTGCAAATTGCGCAATTTACTCTTTTAGTACCTTGCATGTCATATAATTTATCGATTTTTCGAACAATTGCTCTTTAAATAACACAGTATTACAAAATATCGAAAGAATAGAGATTTTCACAAATCGGAAGGTCAATTAGCAGTTGTAAATGGTTTTTGAGTAGTCATCTGAGCAATATGCTAATGATATACAGGTACATATCTTCGGTTATGTACCTACAGATGTACTAGAGAGCAGGAAAACTGGTAATTCCTGCTTTAAGAGGATTGAAAGTAATGGCTTTCGTCGCAACTAAGGACAGCAGTTTCAAAGTAATTCTAAAAGAAGGATTCAAGATCAAACCCGGGTCAGTTTTCATATCAGGTTTTCATGGCCTCGGAGAGGTGGGATACTTGTCCACCGCACACCTGACTCGTACCCTTGAAGCAGAGAGAGTTGGGTTCATTAAAAGCGACATGCTACCACTCTTTGTGTCAATGGAGAATGAGCAACTTGTCCTGCCATTTGAGATCTTTTCCTATGACAAGAAGAATATGATTTTCTTTGTCCCACGATTTCAGCCCCATCAATCAGAACAGTGGGGATTTATAGAACGACTCGCGGAATGGATTGTGGAACAGAAGTGTAGCGAAGTCCTACTCCTTGGAGGACTTGATGCGAGTTTCAAAGAGGATGAGGAAGATATGCGTGCAGTGCCAACAACTGCTTACAAAGACCAGCTCACGAAGTGGAATGTCCCTCTCCTAGAAGAAGGTCTCTTCGTTGCTGGACCACTTGCGCTTTTACTTGCTGAATTAGAAATACAAAATGCACCTGCAATGGGCATTCTTACATATGCTACAAGAGGAAGACCTGATCCTCGAAGTGCAGCTACAATGCTTGAAAAGATCAATGAGGTATTTGGAGTCACTGCAAATGTAGACCAACTCATTGAAGAAAGCAAAGAGATTGAGCGTCTTGAGAAGATGCGAAAATCAATTGAGGCAGATTCAGACCCCTCACAAATGTATCTATAGTTTAGAAGAACAGGTAGTCATGCCATACGTCTGATGTACCATCCAATATCAACCAGGTTTTTGGCTACCAGTTTCTCTTTTCCAATTCTTGTTCTCATGAACCCATCAACTACAAGCATCGCAAGCCCCAAGACATTTCCATCTTGGTCTTTTACAATCACTCGCTGTCCTCTCTTGAGAGATGGCTTAAGGCTGACTACTCCTTCTTTGAGAATGCTTCTCCCATAGGTGAATAACTCTGCTCCGTGTTTGGTCACAACCAGAATGTTCTCTGCTAGCCTAGAGAGCTGTTCAAGAATGGGAAGACTTAGTCGCATCCTTCCTTTCGAGAGGTCTCCTAGCCATAAACCAAGTAATCTGATATCAAAATTAGGGAAACCTTCTCGTAGGGACTCTGCCCAATCTATCGGAATGAGATAGAACGACCTGATATTGTTATGTTCCATGACTACTGGAATTAAACCATGAACAAGTGCTTTCATGGTCCCAACTCCAAAGTCCGAATCTACTTTTTTCACTATAGATTGCCATTCAATTGGATCAACAAATTCAGGGTTCATCATAATCACTTTGTTCGGTGAGGATTTACTTATGAGATATTTCATACATCTTTAGGCTTCCAACAGAGTCAATCTTATTATCCCGCCTACAAGAATAAGCACACCTACACACAATAATGGAATGCTTGACAGAAATATCCCTAGAATGAGAAGACCAAGATTGAGTGCCATAATAATTCCCCAAAAAAGACAGGCAAACTGAGAAATCATAATTACAGCTATCGATGCGAAGGAGTTGATATAGAATGCACTGCTCTTCGTGTTTTCATATGCGGGATTCATAGCTGTGAGACCTACTCCTACAAGTATTGATCCAATCAATACAATATAGGTTTGAGCTAATATTATGAGGGCACTCACAAAAGCCAGTGATAGAACTATTGACACAATGCTGACTGGTATAAGTACCATGGGCACTCCCAGAAGAGCCGAATTCAATAAACGCGCCTTAACATACTTGGTAACGCCTTTTGGTGTTGATTTGATTAACCATAGGTGGTCTTTAGATTCGAGGAAGCCCATCCCTCCGAAAGTGATACCACAAAGCATACCTAGGATCAAACTCAACATAAAGGCTATCAAGATCAAGTTAAATTCTAATTCTCCGCTACCTGACAACCCGGAGAAGTTCAGCATAATGGGGAATAATATTGATAGAAAGATGGCATAGACTAGTCTGGAAATATTCTGTGCTTTTCTTCCAAAATCTTTCAGAGTCGAAACAACAAGCAATCCAAAATATCCAGGAATCAATCGTCTAATACCTCTCAAAACAATGTTCTCTTTACCTACGGTAGTGATTTTCTCTGTTCGAACTCCTCCTTCGAAGGTGAAGAGCCTGTCTGGAATAGTAAGCCCAAATATAGTAACTAAAATTGTAAAACAACTAACGAGTAGAATATCAGCAACTGCTGGTAGTCCCAGTATTTCTTCGAATATATGAATAGATGAGGCAGGTAAATCAGCTCCATTGAAATAAATTGTAATCCAAGTGATGATATCTGCTCCCCATGTTGATGGAAGTAAGAGGAACACATTCAAACCCATTATTTGGGAAATTCCCTCTGCAAAGTATATTATACTATAGAGAGGTAGTAAAAAGACAATAACAACCACAATTCCCATTGCCTTTGCAATGTCATTTCCTCTTGGTGAATCTCCGAGTTTCGCTTGGATTGCTGTACTGATTACTGTAGAGAGCAAGAGAGTACTAAGAGTAAATACGGTAATGACCAAATACACCAATATCTGTCCAAGAATAGAAACTTCATAGATTATCAAGAATGGTGAGAGGAGAACAGGCGCCATAAATAGAACCAGAAGTCCATATGAAGGAATCTTCCCCAGATACATTCCAGTTATCATGTCTCGAGAGCTTACATTATTACTAAGCATAATCTCCCATTGTCCAATTCGTATCTCTTGGAGTGCATAAGAAATGGGAAAAACAAGTACCATCACCCAGAGCAAGAGAATTACAGCTCTCATCAATCCTGGAAATGCAATTGCTAGAATTACCTGAACTTCTACTGAAAACATGTCCAGAATACCGCTCATCATCGCAGGTGCAACAACTATTGCCCAGAAGAATCCTATAAGGAATAGGAGTACAGTGGATTCTCTTCTTCTCTTTCTGAACATTGAGGTCATGACTTGAAACTCTGCTTTAGCAATGATTTGCCATTTTCTAGCCACTAATCTTTCCTCCAACGTAGAAGGCTCTCACGATCTACCTTACTTCCAACCAGTTTCAAGTATGCTTCTTCAAGATTCTCTGTTCCTGTATTATTGATTATATCCTTAGGAGTTCCTAATACAACCAGCTTTCCATCATTCAGGACACCTATTGTTTCACAGACATCTTCAGCAAAGTCAATCATGTGGGTACAAATGAAGAATGTAGTATCCATCTCTTGTGCCATAGCCAAGATTAATTCCTTAACTAAAACACTCGCGGCTGGGTCCAATCGTGAAGTGGGTTCGTCCAGAAAGACAAGCTGAGGTTCGTGAATAAGGGTTGATGCTACCAAGACTTTCTGTTTCATACCTGAAGAATACGATTCCAATAGATCGTTTTGTCTCCCCTCTAATCCCAGAATTTCAAGGAAACTTTCAATTCTTGAATTAAGTTGAGCACCGCTAAGGTCATTCAAGGCTCCAACAAATTCAAGAAACTCAACTGCTGAAAGCTTTGAATATAGACCGGGTGCTTCAGGCAATAGACCGGTAGCCGCCTTTATCTCATCCCTTTGAGAGCCCACATCATAACCACAGACCTGAGCGGTTCCTGAACTCGGTCGTAGTAGTCCTGATAGAATACGGACTGTTGTGGTCTTTCCTGCTCCATTTGGACCAAGATATCCAAAAATTGTTCCTTTTCTAACCTCTAAATCAAGATCGACTAGAGCATTTATCTGATCAAACCTCTTGCTCAATTTATTCGTTCTAATCATAATGTCATCTGATGTCATCCTTCTCACGCAAACCTGTTCTTCATCAGATTCTATTGCTAATATGGCTGATGATTAGCGTTCCTTCTTCATTTTGCAGATGAAAAATCCTTCAGTCCCATGAAGATGTGGAAGGAATCTTCTGGCAAGCGTAAGGGACTCATCGAGGCTGACTCCGTACGGAGTTGAATATCCCGGGCTACCAAATTCAAGATCTATAGGAACGATTTTCATCTCAGGATATCGTCTAAGGACACCATCTACCACATACTCATTCTCTTCTGGTGCAATTGTGCATGTAGAGTATACTAGATACCCTCCGTCCTCGAGTTTTCTAACTGCAGCATCAAGAAGCTCATCTTCTCTTGTGGCACAATAATGAATGTCTGCCAAGGTCTTGCTAGTTTTTCTTGTTGGATCGAGAGGAATGAGTCCTTCTCCTGAACATGGCGCATCAAGTAGAATTCTATCAGTTTCTATTGTGATGTTCTCAATCTTCTTTGCATCACCACGTAAGACCATAGAATTAGTGACGCCACAGCGAAGGATATTGCTCTGAAGGGCGTCAATTCTCAATCTATCGGTTTCTACCGTCAAGACCATGCCAGTGTTTTCCATTAGTTGAGCAATATGGGTGGTCTTTCCTCCAGGAGCCGCAGCTAGGTCCATGACAGTTTCACCTTTCTGAGGGTCTAGAACCTCAACAACCGTCATTGATGGCACTCCCTGAACATAATACTGACCAAGCATATGTTCCAATGTAGCACCTGGTGAATATCCCCCGAAATCTGCATAGAATCCAGTATCTAACCATGGTATAGATTCAAGGACTATTCCTTTGTTCATGAGTGAATCATAGGTTTTCGAAGGGGGATTCTTCAGACTATTCAATCGGATGGATGTCTTTAGCGGGATGTCACAGGCTTTGATGAATTGAATGGTTTCTTCTTCTCCCCATAGACTGAGATACCTCTCAATCATGTATTGAAGGAATCCATATTCCTTTGCAATCTTCTTTGCTTTTTGCTTCAATTCTATCCTGGACATCAAATGACCCCTTACTTATTTCACTCACCAATGTCTTCGTTCCAAAGCTCTGGATTATCTCTGATGAAGTTAGTCATAAGATCAGTGCATTCATCGTTATCTAAAATGGTAAGCTCAACTCCTCGTGACTGTAGATATTCCTCTGGACCCTTGAAAGTCCGATTCTCACCAATAACAACATTTGGGATTCCGTACAGCAAAATAGCCCCACTACACATGTCACATGGAGACAATGTTGTGAAGATAGTTGCTTTTGCGTATTCACTCGCCTTTAACCGTCCAGCGTTATCCAAGCAGTCCATCTCTGCATGTAATATTGAACTTCCTTTCTGTACTCTCCTGTTATGTCCTTGTCCGACAATCTTACCGTCTATCACGAGGACTGAACCAATAGGAATTCCTCCTTCATCAAGACCCTGCTTAGCTTCTACAATGGCAGATTTCATGAACTGAAACATTTGTTCTTCATTCACTTCAATTCACTCCAATGCAGCTGTTAAGTCATCAAGTCTTGGTAATATAACGGGTACTTCAGGTGTAAGACGGTCTGGTGTGGCTAAGTCTTTGAAACCTGAACCAGTGATGGGTACAACCACAGTATCATTCTTGTCGATTTTTCCGTCATTTACTAGAATCTCAAGCCCTGCCATGGCTGCTACTCCACTTGGTTCAGCAAATATACCTTCATACTTGCCCAACAAGACAAGGTGTTTCTCAATCGCATCATCAGGAACTGAGACTGCCTTTCCACGAGCAAGTTCAAGATACTTCAAAGCAGCATCACCATCCCATGGAAAAGGGTCTGCTAGACCACCCGCTACAGTATCATTTGAACTCCATGGAGAAATATTCAACGGGTCTTGGTTTTCGTTAAAGGCTCTCACTATTGGAGCACATCCATCTGGTTGAACAACAACCGGACGTGGCAATCTATCGATTAATCCCATCTCACGGAATTCCCAAAAGCCTTTCATTGTTCCCGCCATCAACCCTCCACTACCTGTTGGGAACAGAATCCAATCTGGGGGATTCCAAGCAAGTTGCTCTGCAATTTCATATCCCATTGATTTTGTTCCCTCAAATTGGAATCCGTTGAAAGGACCAAATGAGGGAGTTGGTGTCCATCCCAATCCATCACAAGCTGCATGAAGTATTGTAGTCGTAGGATCAACGCCTTCTTCGACCTTACGCACTCTGAATACTTTAGCTCCAAGTGTTCTCAAATGAATCAATTTTCCAGCTGGTGCATTCTCAGGTACAAATACGACTGCTCTTAATCCAGCTCTAGCAGCAAACGTTGACATTGCAGCAGCAGCATTTCCTGAAGAAGCAGCTGAAACAGTTTCTGCCCCATCTTCTTTTGCTCTACTAACTCCAACACAGATTGGACGATCTTTAAACGAACCAGAGGGATTCAATGTTTCCATTTTGATATAGAAATTTGACAATCCCAGATGGTGTGCAAGACGGGTGCTCTTAACAAGAGGAGTACCACCTTCTCCAAGCGTAATAATACTCTCTCGTTGTTTCAAAGGCATCAATTCAAAGTACTTCCAGAGACCTCCCTTACGAGATTCCAGTACTTGCTTTGTCAGATTTTCTCTGATTAATTCCAGATTATGAAAGACATCTATTCTCCCACCACATCTGTCATTTGGTGGGACATTATCATCTGTGTATTCCTTTCCACATTTTGCACACTTGTAGTGTCTGAGTTCCAAAGTGCATTCACCAGCCTCCTGAATCATACCAGCCTTAGTTATCTTAGTTCCGCTCACGAGCACCAAAAGGAAAGACCTAACTCAGAGCAGGTTTGAATCCTAATAGAACATAAAATGACTGTAACAGATTATGAAGTGGAAGTGAAACTTCCTATCAAAACCGAAGAAGCAATCATAGAAGCATTACATAAGCTAGGAGCGGTTAAGACAAACACAGAAACTCAGATTGACGTATATTTCGATCATCCATGTAGGTCCTTTCAAGAAACTGATGAGGCTCTCAGAATTAGGAGCCGAGAAGTCGTCATCAAACATGAGGATCATCCCTCAATACCACCTCAAAAAACAGAGATGACATACAAAGGGCCTAAGATTGATAAATCAACAAAGACGCGTCTTGAGATTTCTCTTGTTATTGATAACATATCTTCTGCCAAGACCATACTTGAAGAACTTGGCTTCCGAAATGTTGCGACTGTTGAAAAGATGCGTTCGTTCTTTACATACGAAGATATTGTTCTCAGCATTGATTCAGTCGTTCAAGTTGGTCTTTTCTTGGAGTTGGAGAAAGTTGTAGACTCTGAGGATCAGATTCCTGCTGTCAAAGAAGAAATATTCACAATCATAGAAAAATTAGGGCTCAATCCCAAAGATTCAATTCGAGAATCATACCTTGAACTTTTCTTAAGAAAACAGCATATCTAAAATTGAACTTCTTCTTTCATACGATTAACAAATGCCTCCAGAAAGGAATGTCGTTCAATAGCCATTTCTCTAGCATCATCAGTATACATCAAATCTTTCAATTTCAATAGCTTTTCATCAGCGTGCTGTAGAAAACCACTGATTCCCCGACCTGAAACAGTTGCTTGTGCTATTGACCGAAAAATCCCTACAGCCCCAATAGCATCAAGTTTGTCTGCATCACTGAGAATGCGTCCTTCTAAGGATGTAGGCTCAAGGCCCTCACTGAATCTGTGTGTTCTAATGGCTGAAACCACTTTAGTAATCTCTCCATCTGAATATCCAATACTGGAAAGAAAATCTCCACTCATTTTTCCAGATGATATGGAATGAGATTCGCCTGTTGTGGTTTCAGCAGGTCTACCAATATCGTGAAGTAATGAAGCTGCGCCAAGAATTCTGATATTCGCTGACGCTCTCCTTCCCATTTTCAAAGCAATAGCAAGCACACGTCTTGTGTGGTCATAGGTATGAGCTCCCTGACCATTAGGTTCCATCACACTTTTAGCAAATGTGTCAATTTCTTTCTCTGGGAACATGAAACCACCTTATTCACAACTAAATAATACGCTTTCTTTAAATCGTCGGGTTGTACTATATTTGTTTGTGGCTAATCCTAGAAACGCTTTAAACAAAATAACTCGCTTTCTTCATGCTATTGAGCCGCCGCCTTCTAAAGCCCAATACGCGCCACATCACGCACGGAGAGGAAAGTTACCTTGAGTGAGACTCCAACTACACCTAAGCGAAAAATTGGTTTAGTCACAATCTTGAGTTCTCTGTTTATCATTTTCATTCTAGTCTGGGGAGCATATACGCTTATTCTCATTCAAGCGGGAGAGGTTCGAACTTCTGAGCCTCATTCCAAACTCGATGATATTCCTTCGTGGCCATATGATATTAATTGGGCTGGTGGTCGAACTAACTGGTTTGAAAATATCAATTACACCGATTTGCCACTTGATCAGCAACTTCCTGAAGATCTTCTAGCACAGCTCAATAATACCATCTTTATTGCGGAACCTGCGAATCCTGCACAACTCTGGCGGAGTAGTGCATATGATCGATACAGTGGTTCCGGATGGAGTAAGACACTATCTGGTAGTTATACATACACTGCAATTAGCCCTGGTCAAGCTACTAATCCAATCTACACAATAAGCATGAATGTGAGCGTTTCGCCAAGTATAGAGCCAATCGAGCTACCTGTCCTCTTTCCTGATATTATGGTAATAGAGAATTCATTTCGAACAATTCCTTCAGGACGTTTGGTTGATTATACCCTAACAACTGATCAGTATGACACACTTCTGTTTAGTCCATTGTTAACTGGTTCTCCTGATGAAACAGTGCTTATACAGTATGACGTAACCTATGGGAACCAAGATTTGACCTACATCCAGGACCATGCCCTTCCTGGAGATCTCGCAGACACTGATATTGACACCATCTATGGAGATGTAGGTGTCACACTATCGCAGACAGTAATTGACGAGATTGCGCCATTTGAAACCGTAGGAGATAATGCCTATGATAAGGCAATGGCAGTTGACCTTCATTTTCGCACTCATTATCAGTTGCTAATCGATAGTGAGAATATCACAGAACGCCCCCAAGACCAAGAACTAACAGAATGGTTCATCGAACGTGGTGGTGGTCTTCCGATGGACTTCGCAACTGCGTATTGTGTCTTCATGCGGTATCTCAATGTCCCAGCTCGAGTCACAATTGGTTATGCGATGGGTGAACCTGATCCTGATGGTGGCAATTTTCGTTTAATTCAAGTAAAACACATGATGTTCTGGGTAGAGGTCTATATTCCCTTAGATGACGGCACAGGTGAATGGATACAAGTTATTCCTCTTCCGCTGCCACCTGAGTTTGCTGGTGGGTCACTTCCCGAGAATTTTGATCAAGGCGATGTTGAACTCCTTGTTGTTCCCTCCGTACCATGGGCTGAGATTGGTACTGATTTTAATTTATACGCGATTCTAACAGTAAACAATGTCACTGTTAGGGATCCTGAAAACATACGTTTCTATGATTTGACTGATGGAGTTGACATCGGTATAACAACCATTCAACCTTCTGACTGGTTGATTCCTCTGGCAAACATAACATACCAATTCCCAGCTGGTGCTACTGTCGGGGTTCATAATATTACTGCCATGTGGATTTCATCAACGTTTCTTGTTTCTAACTTCACCTATGTGGTAGCAGTTGGTCAATCAAGTCCGCTTAATGCAGCACCTCCTGATGCGCCTGATATTCCGTTCATTCCAGCTGATACAATAGATGTAGACATCAGTCTGGGTTTAAGCAACTACGAAGCTCACTGGAATGACACAATTCATGTACATGGGATAATGACTATCTCTGGATCCCCAGCGAATGGGACATACTTGGCTCAGCTCGGAAATGACAAGATGTGGATCATGTGGGATGGTCTGTGGTATGGAAATGCTACTATAGGTTCAGATGGGTATTATGAGTTAGACATCGTTGCAGATGGTACTGACTTGGCCAGAATGGTTACAGGTACCCATACAATATCTGCCTATTACGCTGGTGCATATGACCCGGGTACTGGATTCCCTGTAGTGTTACCGGGATCTTCTGCGGATTCAACAATCAATTTGAGGGGAGCTCCTGGCTTTGACTTAACAGTGGGTCCTGTTGACACATATGGTGGTGGAAGTATCACATACGATGGCTTGGCATACCTTCAAAATGGCACCCTTCTCATTGGCGAAACCATTGGAATTCTTTTTGATGACATAGAAATTACCACTGTTGTTACAAACAGCACTGGTGGGTTCAACTATGTATACAATATTCCTCTTCTGCATCCATCAGGAACCTTCAATGCACAAGTAAATTGGACTGCACCACCTTCTGATGTTGATGGTGGTACTAGCTTCGCAATTCCTGTGACTATTCAGAGTGGTGCAACGACTTTGACAATTGACTCCACTCCTAAGGATCCCGAACCTGTTCATATATACGAAACCATCACAATCTTCGGGACTCTTACGGTCAGTTCTGATGGGACTCCTCTCGTTGGAAGGACTGTTGAGATATGGTGGGACTGGAACAATGGTACGACAACAATGATTGGTACTAATACAACCATAGTTGGAGGTTATTACGAATTTACCTTTACAATTCCTGCTGGTTCAGAGGGGCTTTCCACTTACTGGGTTGAATGGGATGCATCAGCTGAACCAAATTACCAAGACGCAGTTTCTACAACGATGGACATTACAGTCAAACGGTATGACTTGATTGTCACAATTGGAACAATTCAAAGCTCAGTAGTAGTTGGTGAAGAATTAGATATACAAGGAGCATTATTTCTTCCAGAATTTCCAGGTTTTCTTGGAGGTGAACCTGTCACCCTTTGGTGGCAGAATGGGACTGGAACTTATAATATCACAAGTGTGTACACAGGTATTGCAACAGGAGTATACACATTCAATTATACAGTTCCCATTACACATGAATTGACTACTGTGCAGCTATGGGCAGAATACATCTCAAGGTCTCCCGCGCTCAGTAGTAATGTGTCATCTCAGCTAGGAATTGTTGTGAGAAACTACAATTCCTACATCACAGTACTATCTAACGCCTCTGTGGTTCATCTAAATGAGTCTGTACTAATTTACGGATATCTGGAGCATGAGAACGGAACACCTCTTACAGGAATGCCTGTGGATATTGAATGGAATAATGGAACCTCTTACTTCTTTCCAGTTGTTACCAACTCTACTGGGTGGTATCGCTACCTATACAACTGCTCACTCACCATTGATAGTGTTGGAACCGTCACTGTCACCGTTTATCACACTTCAATAGACCCTAGTTATAGTGGTTCGAATGCGACTCTGTCCCCTTCACTGACACTACAACTCTACCAAGTAACGCTAGATGCAGACGTTGCATCAAACAGCGTCCATTTAGATGAAGTAATTGTGTTTACTGGGACTCTGATGTTAGATCTTACTGGTACCCCCATTACAGGGGCTACAGTCATTGTTCATTATAGGAATAGCACAGGAACCTACATGTTTCCAAAAATAACTGATGTAACTGGATCCTTCTTCTTCCAATACAACTGTTCCCTTAATGATGCACTTGGTGCAGTCTATCTCTGGGCACAGTATAACAGCCTAAACCCCCTATGGGATAACGCTGAATCGTTAAATCGAACTGTAAATCTGCTTCTTTATTCAATGGACTTGACTACTTTCACTGATAGTGCAACTTACTATATTGACGAGGTAGTTCATATCTTCGGGACTTTGACGTATAGTCACAATGCAACGCCATTAGCTGGACAAGATATTGAAATATGGTGGAATAACGGCACATCATATTCTCTTGGTACTGTTTTGACAGACGGAACAGGATACTTTGAGTACTACTACACTCTGTCACCACAGACAGACACTACTGGCTCTGTTACAGTCTGGGCTGAGTTCACTACCTCTGTACCATTATGGGCAGATGCAGACTCTTTACCTGGTGTTACCTTTACTATCTCTAAATATGGGGTCACGCTAGATGTTTCGTTAATTCCAAACCCCGTCTATCTTAATGGATCATTGACTATTGAGGTTCATCTATTCTTTACTAACAACGCGACTGATATCGTTGGTGAATGGGTTTCAGTCTGGTGGGATAATGGTACTGTATCACTCCTATCGACAGGTCAAACTGACGGTGCAGGTCTCTATTCATTTCCATATTCAAACATGGACGAAGATACTATTCTATCTGTTCAGATCTTTGCAAATTATACCGAATCAGCCTATCTGCAGACTGCGACCTCCGCTCCTCAAAGTCTGCTTCTTGAACGATGGTTGACAATAATCTCTGGGTTCGATACCGGAGGTGTAACAGCATTTCTTTTGACAGATACTGTTGTAGTCACTGGTACTCTGTATTACGATCTCGGTATCCCTGAGCCATATGGAGGAGTTGAGGTTCAAATTCTTGTCAATGGTTCGATTGTGGATACTACCACTACAGCATCTGATGGAACTTTCATAGGATATTGGGATATCCCTGATTTGACACCAATTGGTAACTACGATATTACAGTTCGATATGTATCTGCTGTGAACTGGATTGCAGACTATGAAACAACTCCGATTACTGTTTCAGTTGATGCCGTAAGTATTGTTTGGACCTTCGCAGTTGATCCCAATGTTGTATACAGAAGCGAATGGTTGCACATCTATGGTACTCTCGATTTGGATAATGGAAGTGTCTACACAGGAGCTATTGTTACTATAATGTGGGAAAACACCGTAACTGCAACTGGACCTATGACACTTACAACAGTAGTCACTGATGGAAGTGGGAATTTCGATTATTGGTATCTGTTGAGTGAAACAGAGGAACTTGGTCTTACTCAAATTTGGGCGGAGTGTAATTCAGGAGTGCCAATAATCGCTGCAAGTTCGTCACCAATCGAATTAGTAGATGTGATGCAGATTCCAGTCAGTCTAACAGCTACAAGTTCACACTCCGTAATCTATCTTGGCGACACAATCACCATTAGCGGAACCCTTCAATTTGCGAATGGCACAGTAATGGTTGGATATAGTATCGAAATCATATGGGCTGGGGATGTCCTCGATACAATTTTGATTACTGACACGGTAGCTGGTGCATATTCCTATGATTACTTACTTCCGTGGGACGAATCGCCTCGTGATATAACACACTATGTTAGATTTGTACAACCCTCAGAAGCATATACAGCCACGCAGACCACCGAAGAGGCACTCGAAATAAGAGATATAATTACCCTTTCTATCGATCCACAATTAGTCACATCCATCGTCCGAGGAGATACCCTCTTTGTTTCTGGTACAGTGACCAATGGCGGTGGAGCAGATGCTGGTGTGCCTATCGATTTGCTAGTTGATGGTTCTCCAGAAGGAATACTACTGGTTTCAGACACAAACGGAATTATCTCAACCACTTTTGAGATATCCGCTAGTATTAGTCGTGGGCTACATAATTTCAGTATACGTGTGAGTTCATCCAATTATGATGTGACCTCATCCTCAGGGTATTGGATAATACAAGTCAACATTACATCAAGGCTTTCTGTATCCTTCGAAAGTACTCCGAGTCTCATGCCTGGTGAATCTTTCACTATTCGTTTCACATTGATAGACCAAGCTGATGACCGCCATGAAGGAGAAACAGTAGATGTTTATCTTAATGAAACCTACTTGATGTCAATCACAATCGATGCAGCGAGTCCCCATATTCATTCAATTGTAATCAATCCTTTACTATGGGGTGCAAGAAGTGGATTTTATGTAGCTATAGTTGTATATCCCGGAGATCAATATGTTGTGGGAAGTTCAGCTGAAACAAGAGAATCTATTCATGTATTTCATGATGTAGTATTCACTGGGTTTAACCCCCCGTATAGTGTGATTAATAACCCTCTCACCCTCTCAGGAGTTCTTGTCGACCCTAACGGCGCTCCTATAGAGGGAAGGAATATAACTCTAACTCGGAATGACACTCTCTCTTTCGACTTAACAACCGATGTGAACGGGCAGTTCACTCATCAATCAACAGAAATCATAACCACTGAAGGAACCTATACATTCTTCGTGTCATTTACTAGGGCTGACTCAACTGTTGCCAGCGATTCATACTCATTCGAGATTACCTCTGGGTTACCCCCAGGATTCGACACAGCTTTGTTAATTACTTGGGCTGTCATTGTAGCCATTGAAGCTGTGGTAGCTATGCTCATTGTAGCAAGATATAGATACAAAGGACGTGGATTTGTTATACCACGACTTGGTTTCTCCGAACGCGCTTCGGAAATTCATGATTCATTAGTCAGGTGATGAATAATGCAGAACGAACTTCAGTTAATAATGCCAATTGTTGCACTCACTGGTGCAGTCATTGTGGTATTGCTGTATCTTTACTTCGTTAAGGGTATGTTTCAGACCACTGGAAAACGTACAGTAGCATCTGTAGACATTCCAGGCAAACTGAGAAACATCAAGAAACTTGCCGATGCGGGTAAGTTTGATGCCGCAATAACTCTTGCATTCCGCACATTTGAACAGATGTGTGGAATGAAGATAGGATCAGAGAGGATGTCTTCAGAAACAGCACGAGAGTACATTGAGAGAGTTCTGAAGGTAATACCTCTAGATGCAGAATCAGTCGAGGAATTTGTCCAAGCCTATGAAGAGGCCCGATTCTCGAGCCACGATATTGCTCGAGAACGCTATGAATTAGCAATAAAGGTCTTTACAGATATCTATCCACGAATTGAAGGTGCAACACCAATCAGAGCCTCGTGAAGGTGAAAAAAGGAGCGAGTATAGATGGGATTGAAGGAAGGCGTACAAATTGCTCTCTTTGTACTTGCATGGATTCCAATTGGATTCCTAGCTGGGGTTACAATTTTTGGCATTCCTACCGGTCTATATGACAATACTGATTTTTCAATCTACAACGATGCTTGGAACGGTTGTAGTAATTTTCGTATTCAAATCGAACAGAATGGATATACTCCTCAGACTATCGAGTCATCGATGAGTGTTATCAATCGTTACAATGGAAGTGCCATTCTTGTTATTATGGGTCCTGTACGGGATTTTACTCTTGATGCAACACTTACGATATTTCAACACCTGATGGCTGGAGGTGGTGTGATAATAGCAGACGATTTCGGAACTGCAAATAGCTCATTCCTCTTGCTCAATCAGTTTCTACTAAATCAGTCTGGATCATATGCAGACTATATTGCACGGTTAGGAGTGACGGGATTTCTTTCTTTCACAAAGGGAGTTGTAATGGATCTAGACTCTTACTATATGAGTCCTAGACTACCAATTATACGTGACTTTAGTCCGTCACATCCAATAACAGCAGGAGTATCAGAACTTCATCTTAACAATGCTTCAGCTTTGACTCCGACAAGTGCAATCGGTTTCACTGGTATTGCATGGACAAGTTCACGAGCCTGGAGTGAAACAGATGTAGATAATGCCACGCCCACACCTGATACTAATGAATGGGCTGGTAGGCTTCCTATAATTGGTGCACTCGACATCAATGGCCTTGGTCTTGGACCAGGAGGTAGAATTGTAGCTATCTCAGATCCAAGTATATTCATCAATGATATGTGGGACAATTTTCCTGGAAACCGTAGACTCGGTGAGAACCTAATTAATTGGATTACTAACGGTAATACTGACATTCCCATCATCTTCTGTGAGCAGCTTCTTGAGATGCCTATCGTTTCTGGCGAGTTCTTATTTGGAAGCTTCATGGGGCGGATGCTATGGGCTAGTACCAATATCTTCCTTGCACCAGTCTACCCACTAATGACTGCAATTGGAATCAAGAAATACCTGCCTGACATGGAAAAACCAGAAGTGAAGAGCGTATCTGAAGTTTTCATGCGACGTGGTCAGACTTACTTCAGTGAACGCATGACATATTATAGAACAGAAGGCAACTATGCAAGAGTAGTCAAGATGTTGTATCGCAAGTTGCGGCGGTCCATGCAGAAGAAATACCAATGGGCAGATTATGATAAGAAAAAAGTATGGGACTTGATTCAGTATAAAGATCCTAGAGTCAAAGAGGTGAATTTCTTCAAAACTATATCTCGAATTGAGGAAATCTCCTCAAGACCAAATATCAAAATCAGAGAGAGCGAAATGATGAAGCTCTTCTTCTGGATGAAAAACATACAAGACAAGCTAATTGAAGCAAAATGAGGTGGAACGAAAAAAATGACAACAGATGCAACTGGCCCCAATTCAGAAAGCCTTGGTCCACCCATGACCATATCTGAGGTTCATGATCTGACCTCTGAGATTCTCCGTGAGTGTGGTCGTATCATCGTAGGAAAACTTGATGTAATGCGCGATACTCTGGTAGCGTTTCTCTCTAATGGACATGTGGTACTTGAAGGCGTGCCTGGGCTCGCAAAGACGTACATGGCTCGTACCTTTGCATCAGTCCTTGGATGCGCATTCAAGAGGATACAGCTTACCGTGGACACGTTACCCGCGGACCTGTTGGGGAGTAATGTATTCAACCAAAAAACAGGCGAATTCTGGTTTCGAAAGGGTCCAGTATTCTCTAACCTAGTGCTGGCCGATGAGATAAATCGATGTCCTCCAAAATCTCAAAGTGCTTTGCTCGAGGTGATGGAAGAACGTCAGGTTTCAACAGAAGGTATCACTAGAAAACTTCCAGAACCCTTCCTAATTATAGCAACACAGAATCCTGTGGAGCAAGAAGGAACATATCCATTACCAGAAGCTCAGCTTGACCGATTCATGTTCAGGCTGATTTTAGACTATCCAACTGGTTCGGAAGAGGCAGAGGTTGTTCGGAGGAAGCATGTTGGAGAAGCAGGTGATCTTCGAGTTCTTGCTGATCCCACAACAATGATGCGAATGCAACAGACATGTAGGACAGTGTTTCTCGATGAGGACATCATCACATACATTCGTGATATAATTGTAAAGACCAGAAATGACCCACAAATTCTCCTAGGCGGTTCTCCGCGTACATCAATGATGCTAATGAGCGGATCCAAAACAAGAGCGGCAATGCATGGAAGAGACTATGTGGTTCCTGAAGATGTACGTAGACTTACTGTACAGACCTTAAATCACAGGCTTATCCTCAAACCAGAAGCTGAGCTTGAAGGTCTAACTGTTGAACGCGTTGTAAGCAAAATCATGGGTGAAGTTGACTGTCCACGATAGTTTTATCATTGATGGAGTAAGTGAAGAATGATTACACAGAGAGGCTTTGTAGTTGTTTTCTCAGGAGTTCTGCTACTTACTAGTGGCTTCTCCTTTAACAACTTCTATCTCACAGTAATTGGTGTATACCTATTGGTAGGTCTCGTTGTTACATTGCCTCTCTTTGCAATGACTGCAAATATATCTGGTATCGAAATTGACAGACAAATAGATAAAGTCAAGGTCTTTTCAGGTGATTTTCTCCGTGTTCGTGTTACTATTCATAACACTTCACGTAGGCATTTCGATTTTATTGAAGTTCATGATCAGTACCCTGAACTCTGGATTCTTGCGATTGGGGCTAATTTCATTGCATCTAGAATCCAACCGGGTGGAAGTATCACCTTCTCATACATTCTTCAAGTCCGAATGCGTGGGAAGTACTATCTTGGTCCTACAGAAGTAATCATGCGTGACCGTCTTGGTCTTCATTATTTCAAACGAACTCTCAAAGAAGAAACAGAAGTGCTTGTCTATCCAACATGGAAAGATGTCCGACGACTTGAAGCGCTTGGAAAACAGCGACAACTTGGATTAATGTTTGGAGCCCACAGAACCAAGGTCATTGGTATGGGTTCCGATTTTACTGGTTTCCGAGAATATGTTCCCGGGGACTCGTTTAGAGTTATCGACTGGAAGACCAGTGCAAAACGTGGTGATATGGTCGTAAGACAATATGAGATGGAAAAGAACGTCCAGATCGTTTGTATGGTTGATACTAGTGGGTCAATGGGTAATGGTTATCCTGAGAATACCAAGCTTGAGTATGCTATTCGCGCTGCTGTACTTCTCACTCATATGGGATTGGAGAGAAAAGACCTAGTTGGTACATGTGTTTTCAGCGATGTTGTGCATGCATATGTTCCACCGGGCACAACTCAGAATCACATGTATAATCTCCTCGAATCTCTGGCTATAGCTGAACCTAAAGGCTGGAGCGATTATGAAACAGCTATATCATACGTGACACAGCAGACAAAGAAAAGGTCATTCATTATTTGGCTCACTGATTTAGAAGAGTCTCCTGCTCCCTTGCTCAATGCAATGAAGTCTGTCATTGCAAACGGACACAAAGCCATGGTTATCAGCCCATTTGGTCCGTGGTTTGAAGCTCCTGTTGGACAATTCGGACCTGTCGAGAAAGTTCTCTCTGAGGCAGTATCTGAGGAGCTCTGGGAGCGAAGGCAAAAAATTACAAGAGCTCTTGCAAGATTTGGAATAAATGTGGTGAATGTTGGTCCAGAAGACTTTCTACCAACCATCATCAGACAATATGAGGATGCAAAGCAAAGGGGGGTTGCTATGTTTTGAGAGCTGTTACATGGGTCCTCCGTATTCTCTCAACTGTCGCCTTCATTGCTATGTGTTGGCTTGTATACACGACTATGTCTGGATATTGGGATTGGGATGCACCATACATCTTCATTGTCACGGTTTTCAGATTGATATCCATGGTATTGTTCTTCATCGGTTCATTAGTTATGGCAGGTCTTGTTGCTCCTTTTACTGGTTTTTCAGTGAGTGATGCACTTGTGGGAATCTATAACACTCAGCTTCTCAGAATGTGGTATCTCCAACCATTTGGTGTTACAGATCCATTCACAAGTGTGACTCAGGTCTTTAACAGCTTCATATCAAATATTGGCGCAGTCTGGTTTATCATAAGCGAATATTCCTTTACCTTCATGTATTTTCTTGGGGCCGCATTAGGAATTGCATTCTTTCTCCAATCTCTCTTTAGAATGGAACACAAGTTTGTTGGTGGTGCATTCCTATCAATTCAATCGATACTCATAGTAGCTGCTTTCAGGGCTGTTACATCAGTTCCTAACTTTACAGATGGATTTCCTGCTGATTTCTTCGTCTTTCTATATAGTCCTGTTCAAGTGCTTGCAATAGTGTCATTTGCCTATCTTGAAATAAGCTATCAGATGATTTACAGTAGTAATGTGGGGAAGCCTGTAGAAGAGCGGGAAGAAACATTGAAGAAACAACTACTAGCACTTCGTCAGACCACAAGAAAACAAGATGCAATCGAGCGCGGTGAGAAAGTCAGTACTACCGCAATGAGTAGAACATCCGGAGCAACTGCATTTTCATTCCTACGTGAAGCTATTGAGCGACGTATTTTTGGTGAACATGAAGTAGTCGAGAGCCTTGATGCTGTCGCAGATGTCCGAAGGCTTCAGATATTTGTAGATGAATTATTGACTAATGATCCAAATGCACGAGATGAACTAACTGCGAAGGCTGCAGCACCATCAGAAGGCTATGTAATTTCCTCTACAATTACCGGATCTATAATTCGATTTATTGGCATCTTGACAATTTCATTTGTATTCATGAACCCAGTCTTCTTCACTGCTCTGTTCAATCTTCCACCTGGTGTTGAGAATAGTGTTGAAATTCAACAGCCAGAATTAGTTGTATTCTTTTTACTACCAATTCTCTTGCTTTTTGTTCTGATTGCAATGGGTATTGTTTGGACAACGACTCGTGAAATCCCTGAGAAACCTAAACATACGAAAGAAGAAAAGGAGAAAGAGAAAGACCGTAAGAAGGAGCTAGCAAATAAGAGAAAAGAAGCAAAGAAGGCCAGAAGAGAACGTGAAAGGGTACGAAGAAAAAGAACCGCTGATGATGGGGAAGATGAGTGGGATAAAGCTTTAGAAGAAACATATAGAACATAGTCCTCTCTGAGCGTGAATCAATGAAATCTTTCGTACTGTCGCATGGGGATGTTGATGGTATTACCTCTGGCGCAATAAGTCTGCTTAGATTTCCAGGATCTTCTTTTTACTTCACCAGACCTTCACAAGTGCATAATGACTTGTATAGAGTAGCAAAAGACAATCCAGACATCGTTAGCATTAGCGATATAGCTGTGAATGATATGCGGTTTGAACATATAATTCGCGCTCTTGAGAAAATGCCTGAGTCCACTGAAATTTATTGGACTGATCATCATCCTATTGGTCGAAAACAGAAGAAGAAATTGGAAAAACGCGTAAATCTAACACATGAAATTGGTCCTTCTGCGGCTGAATTAGTCTACAGACGCTTTGAAGACGATTTGCCTGAACATGCCCTTCGTCTGGCTCTATATGGAGCAATTGGTGACTACTGTGATAATTCATACTTTTCTCAGAAACATTTCGAAGATTATGATAAAAGGACGCTCTACTTGGAAGCTGGACTTCTTGTCCAATCCTTACAAGAAATTGATTATCAGAAAGAAGCTAAGGATCTTGTTCGAGAGCTCACTCTTGGTATTGCTCCAAGTGCGATGAATAATATCGTAGATTTGGCATTGAAAGCAACTCGAATTGAAAACGAGGTATTTCGTTACATACAGGGCAGTGCAAGAAAACTGGGTCGAGTAGGCTATGTTCTTGATATGCCAATTCGAGGATATCGTGGAAAATCTGCGAAGTTTGCTGCATATCTAACTGACTCAAATGTGGGGATAAGTGCAAAATCCTCTGAAGATGATGTAGATATGAGCATCCGAAGACGAGGGTCAAAAGTCGACCTCAATCAGGCTCTGAACAATATTCTACCTAATCTTCATGATGCACATGGGGGTGGTCATCCTGCAGCCGCTGGTGCGACAATGCATAGGAATGAATTTCCCAAGTTTCTCCAACGTTTGGCTGACTATATTGATGAGAGTCTTAACCGAAAAAGATGAATGCACTATATAATACCCAGATTACTGTTACAATAGCCTCTCCTGCAACAATACCACTTAGCAGCTTGGTCCACCTCTTATACCTAGGTGAGTCTGTTGGATCACTACTTTCGGAATCGGTATGTGTCTTTCTAAGGCGATAATCAATAAATCCACCAAATAGCATGGCGACTGTTGTTGCTGGTGGTATTAGCAATCCCACTGCTAAGCTCATAGGACTGAGATTACGTTTACTTAACTCTCGTCCGGCAAGGAATCCAATTATTCCGAAGATTATAAGATAGCCAAATGCTAGAGCCGGATGAACTCCTGAAAATTGATCCAAACCTGGGAGTTGAAAATTGCTTAGGCCTGTAAGACTTACGACAAGAAATCCAAACAATTGTGCAGCAGGTGCTGGAAAATCTGTTCCTCCAAAACCATATGTAATATAGAGAACGAATGTGATTAAGGACCCCACGAAGGTTCCAAGAAGCGCTCCAACAAAAACTCCTTTCATCATATCTCGGCCACGTACCCCAGTCAGTGTTCCCAGTTTCAAGTGAACTAGCAAAGCAATCGAAGCGTCCTGAAGAGCCCCCAACATAGACATGAATGTGGTAATTGCCGAGAATGATACCTGGAAGAAAAGGATTGCAGGTATCGCTACCATATCTGATATGTATCCTGCAAGCATTCCTGTTTCACTAATTGCTCTGGCGGTGAAGTAAGCAGAAAGTAAGGCAACCGGGGCACCAAAGACAAAGAGAAGCCATGGAATTTCTAGATTAGCAAACAGATCTAGAATGGAGAAAATCAAAATACCTGAAATCATAATCAGTAGCATTGAAACTATTGCAACCCACAGAGGCACCTGCCCTCTTCTTGATGCAAGGTATTCTCGTGGATCCGCTATCATCTCACGGATTTCTTCTTTTACTATATCAATGGAAAAAAGCTCTTCCCGTACTCTCTGCAATTTAGGGAGTAATGCCTCATCCTTTTCAATTTGCTCAGATTTGTCTGACTCATCAGTGGTTTTAGGATGTCTGTCACCTTCATCTTCGTGGTCTTCCTTGCTTGAAAATACATCTCCAACAATGACGGTCACGAACATTCCAATTGCTAGATAGAGAATCTCTGGTCGAGTGAGATGTTGGCCGTAAGATATTGGTGCTGCACCTTCAAGAACTAACCATATTACAAGAGATGCAAGACTACCTGCAGCCATTATCAGAACTCTCTTCCACCCGACGAAGAATCCAATGGCACCTATAAGCGGCGAATTAGAGATACCTATCCAATCTGGTATAGAAGGTATCATAGAATGTGGGAATGAAGATAAACTGAGTCCTGGATTCATGACTTCTGCTACTTTCGAAGCTCCGACCCAAGTTGCAGAAGTTGCAAGACCAGAGATTACTATGACCTTTGATGCCGTATCTGCTCCTAGTGAATTGATAGTTTCAGCCTGTGGCTTAACCTGAGGCCATGGTTCATTTTCAAATGTATTCCGGAAAGGTACCATTAGGACCATCCCAAAAAGAGCACTAATACCTGTTACAAATGCTATGAAGGGGTATGTTATCAGATTAACAGCTACAGATGGGGCAAAAATTGCGATTGCAGGAAAGGTGATCAATACGCCAATAGAAACCATAGATGAACTATTAGCAATAGCAACAACAACTGCATTTTCTTGAGGTGTATATTTCCCAAATATACTCAAACCAAGAAATCCAAGTAACTCAGCTCCAACAAAGTAAACCACTCCTAATTTTAGAGCGAGATAGATGCCAAGAAATGTAATGATGACTCCTACTACAATTCCAGTACCAATTGCTCGTTTGGTAAGAGGAAATTTAGGTTCGCTCTTCAGGGCTCCAAAAATTGCAAGCCCTCCAGCTGCCATAACCACAATCTCAGAAAAAGCTCCTAATATCAATGACAAAATGACATACAAGATTGTGCCAAATGATACTAGACCAAGTCCTTTCTTATCTATACTACCTGGAAGGGCTGAACTAACTAATAAAAGAAATTCAATAAGAACCGCAACAAAGATGCCATAATCCATCCTTCCTTCAGCAACAACAAGTAGCGCGTAGAACAGCCCTGCACCGAATAGACCGACTAATAGAGCTCTTGTAGAATCAAGTCGTTTCAGGAAGTTTGCCTCCGTTGATTGGAAATTTATGATTATCGATGGAATATTTACTCTGTGTGATTCCGTGAAGTCACAAATGGCATGAATGGGATATTTAGCGTTTGTGCAACTCTGATAATCTGTCCCAGACCTCTCCTGCACTTAAACTTGTGATTAGAAGGGTCTTTTCTCTTGTCTTTTGACCAGCAACAAGAGTGATGTTTCCTGACGAAATACCTAGGACCTTTGCTATCCGTTTTACTAACTCTTTGTTCGCTTTTCCCTCTCTTGCAGGTCCTTTCAAATTGATGAGAAGTTCTGTTTCTGAGATGCTCTCAATTAAATCACCAGTCCCTGAATTGGGTCGTACCAAAACCCTCAAGAACGTCCCCCGTTCATTCTCCCAAAGAAGGTTCTCGGTCATACGTTACCTCTCAAGTACAGGCTTATGAGTGTTCCATCGCGGATTATTTTTTATGGAATTCATTCAGCTATCAAATTAGAAACCGTGTGACAGAAACCACGGGGTGGATGAAAACAATGTCTGATCCTGTTATGGACGCATATACACAAGCATACAACGCCTCTGGACAACTGATTCAGGCTTTTGGAGTAATCAGGTCTGATGGAGCTGTTCTTTGGCAGAGCAACAACTGGTCCCTCGAAGCGGATGCGAGGAACTTAGTGAATGCTGTTTCAAGCAGGGCCTCAAGTATTGTTCAGAATCAGGTCAAGTATAGTACCATGAGAACAAGCCCTGAGAGCCTAGTAGCCAGAAGCATTCAAGGAAATGGAATTCTGGTCCTTGCTAAAATTGACGACGACAAATGGGTTGTTGCCTGGGCTGCACCTGATGCTGCTCCTGACGGAATCTATGTCGATGTTGATCGCGCAGCGAAATCCCTTAAGGGGAAAATCTAGATCCGCTTGATATGTCTGGGGGGATAAACTGTTTCCCCCAGTCATCGATACCTCTTGGAGCTTAAAATTTGGGATGCAACTTAGGAGCCTATTCAGAATGGATATATCAGAAATCTGGTCAACCTTGTATTCTCATAATCCTAAACTACAAGCTTTCGCTGTATCAGAGGATTCTAAGATAATTTGGCAAACTGATAACTGGAATTTAGTTGAATCCATGGATGAAATTCTGGATGTAGTTACTAACAATAAATCGAAACTAAAGGTGTCAGGTGTCACATACAAAACTGTACGTACAACAGAGGAGTCGCTTGTCGCATCCTCCGATGGAAGTGGGCACTTTTTAATGGCAAAGGCCAAACACAGAAATGACACTTGGGTGATTGCCTGGGCAACAAGTGATTCTGATACTGACCTTGCAATCATAGACCTAATGTATACTGCAACTAAGATGGATAGTTTCTGACGAACCAAAATGTTCGAAATTGTTATTCTTAGCCCTGTTTAATGTCTATATTCGACGCAAAGAATAAGAACAAGAATTGTGATTGAAATCTTGGAGAGGTAGTCAGTATTGAGCGTGCTTGCTTTCATCCTTTTGAACGTCGAAATGGCATCACAGAGAGATGTCCTTGCTAAGATACGAACCCTTGACGAAGTTCAAGAAGCTCATCTAATCTTTGGTACTTATGACATAATTGTGAAAGCAGAGTTACCTACAAATCAAGCTCTCAGTTTCTTTGTAGTGGACAAGATTAAGTCAATTCCAGGCGTTGGAGAAACCCTGACAAATATCTGTACTAACTGAGTATGTCTTTCATTTGAAAAGGATGTCACGCATCGTTTTGTGAATCTTGATGTACTCATCAGAGCCCATCGCATACATCGTAACTAAGAAATCAAACATACTTAGAACATCTTTGTCTGCGACATCGCTTCGGATCATCTTTGCAACTTCAGCTCGTCCCTGTACCTCTTTCTTATAGGCTTCAAGTCGTAATTGAACTAGTTTCTCTTTCTCTTCGTCTGTGAGGTCTATAGCGAACACCTTGAGCATCCTATCATTGTATTCCTTACTCTTCTTTAGGAGAAGCTTCTCATCAGCATCAAGGAGTGCAGTAACAAGAACAAAACCCTTTGCTGTTCTTCTATAGTATGTAGTAGTTCTTCCTTCAGTCTTCTCATCTCTTACGACTGTGACTTTTCCAATCTCAGCGATATACCCCTGATCTTTGAGTTTTGGTAAATGATGGTATACTTGATTCTTAGTTATTTTCTCAGTGTCCTTATGTTCCTTGGACATATTGACAATTTCCACTACTGACATCGCATGTCTCTGCACAGTACGAATCAGCTTTACACCTGGCTCTGGATATTCAGTCTTTTTATCCTCGATACCTCTTCTCATAATTTGCAATATTGCCAATCTTACAGGATCGTCTAATTCTCTCGCTCTCTCTTCATCTGATACAAATTCAAATTCTCTTACGGGCGGAGCCTCACTAAGTGGTGGTTCCAAATCTTGCAGAGTATCGGTGTCATCATTCCATTCTTCATAGTCGCCCATTAAATCACCAGTCGCGTGCGTTTTCTGTGTTAAATCACTCCATCCGACATATTAAAGTTTTGTTATCGTATCAATATTCAAATTTCGTTTGCAATTTTAACTTTTTATTATATAATGGTTTACTCAACAAACCAAAACGACAACCTTATATACATTTGATGTGCATCTTGTACCAAGACTTCTGAAAGGTTTGGACTACAAACCAAGATGAAGCGGTGGTCAACCATGGCGATAGAAAGTAACTCCCGAACCA
Organism: Candidatus Thorarchaeota archaeon; assembly: GCA_016841005.1. The sequence goes on from JAEORG010000192.1 coordinate 65,093, forward strand.
ACACTGTGACGAAGAATAAGAAGACGGCACAGCCGGTATCGACTGTTGCTGTTGGATACGCATACGCTTACAGGAGGTAAGATAACATGGCACTTGCAAAGAAGGATCTCAAGAAGAAAACTCGCAAGCAGATTTCACCAAGAGCTATCCGATACTCATACATTTACAACAGGTAGATCGAAATGTCCCGAGATACCCGTTTACTAAGAACACGTATCCGAGGTAATAGTGACATTATCGCGGATAAGACTCATCATCGAGAGATGACAATTCAGGATATACTCAAACTTGAGGCGACTTAGTCGCCTCTACTTCCTATTTAGGACCTACTTCTTTTCTAAATTCATTTCCTGAAAACAATTTGATAGAATGTATCGTTCAGGATGTAAGTGACCTCAACATCTTTTGCATTTTCAGGAAGATGTTCTAATGGAGGTCTGGCTTCAAAGAGTTTGTTAGCCTTGATGATTGCCTTTCCCTCCTCAGTATTCCGTTTCTGGGGTGAGAGACCCTCGTCACTCACGATGACAAAGCCGTCTTTCTTTACAACTCGAAGCATCTCTTCAAATGCCCGTGGAATGTCTGAGTATGTATTGATCCCTCCGCTATGATTGACAATGTCAAAGAAGTTTTTCTTGTAAGGGATATTGAACACATTGCTCTGCACAAGACTTAGCGTCATATTCCTCTCTCTTGCTTTTCTCTTAGATACACGAAGCATTCCTCTTGAAAGGTCAAGCCCATGCAGATTGAATCTACCCATCTTGTCATTGAATACATTTGCTAGAGCCATGAAATTGGCGGCTGTCCCAATGCTGATATCAAGAATCTTGACAGGGCCCTCTATCGGAATGAATTGTGCAAGACTCTCTCTACTCTTCATTACGTCAACGCCTAGCCAGTCATCATATTGTTTGACGAGCTCATCATAGTTTTCAGCCATTTCATCATATTCAGATATCCACTTCTGGTCATCTTCATTTATCGGAGGATGTACAAGTGAAGGAATCCCCTCTGTGATTTGCCAGGTGTGTCCCTTCTCACAAGCAATAATTGCTTCTTCTATCTCGTCTGATTGCTTAGTGATCGTTGTGAGTCTGAGTTTCTCCTTACACCGTGGACATTGGAGAATATCGAGATGAGGGTTTTGCACGTTATTCACCTCTCTCAGTTCATCTGCATCATTGGATGCTTTGTTCCTTTTTCTCTCACCATTATCATTTGGTTCATCACTCATCGTGTTTTTCACCAAGATATTGTATGGGTGGTCACTGATTATAGAAAGATTGGTTATAAGTGACCAGTCTCTCTCATTAGATATGAAAGAATCGGATAGATAATTCAATTAAGAAACAGATGGACTAATCACTCCGTTCGAACAAGTTGTAGGATATGTTATCCTATGATAATGCCTTTTTCATCATACTCTCAATGATACCCTCAACTGCACCTAATGCAGTCTTGATTACCTGCCACTGAATAATTACGATGAGGGGATTATTGATGTGAAGTGACCAAGGTTTCTGAGTTTCGCTAGGAGCTAAAAAAACAGCAACGCTATGTTTCATATCAATCACAAATATCGACATAGCATCAGGATTCCATCCAACATCCTGGATATCTATCTCACTAAGGACTTGCATCAGGTTCTCCTTGAGTACATCAGAACTTGGAATAGCATCACGGATATCGAGGTAGTGACGAAACTCATCAAATTCTTCCGCAATCATTCTGGTAGTATGTAACTCAATTTTTACTCCTCTATTCTTTGCTTTTGAGAATGCAGAACGGAGTGGACTCAATAGACGAGGTAATCGAGTAGCTATGAAGATTGATTGTTGAGCTTCATTGAGTGCTTCAATGAGACCTGAATTGATTTGATCTTGACCCTCATTTGTCCACACAAATTTCCGTTCAACTGCCTCTCTCTTTTTCTCAATATTTGCTAGAGCTTTTCTAACAGACTCGCTTGAGGCGATAATCTCGCCCTCAAGCTGTGTCACTACTACTTCAGGTGATACTGCATCGTAAGTAGTGGGGCTTGACCTCTCGTCTTTGATTACAATACCCCGTTTCTCCAGGTCTCCAAGAGTTTCATACACCTTGCTTCTGGGAATGGCTGACTCTTCAGCGACTTGTCGTGCGGACGAAGGTCCAAGACCTACTAATGCTCTGTATGCTTTGGACTCGTTGATAGTCAGTCCCAACCTGAGAAGGTTTTCAACTATTGTGTCTTCAGCCATTTTACCACCGATTCTGTATATGACCTTTCTACCATATCAATGAGTTGTCACTTTGGGGGTGACAGTTTGCGAACATATGTGCTACTAATTGTAAAACTGATACATTGCGATGAGAAATCTTAGTGCACTTAGCAGAGATGTTACTCCACTAGTGACACTAGTTCTATATCATACGAGATGCAATGTAAGCGTGAGTTGTTGTGATTGATTGAAATCGAATCTCTGACACAGATCTACTCAGGTGATGTGAAGGCACTCGATAGTCTAACCATCACACTGGAAAAAGGTACAATTACCGGATTACTGGGACCTAATGGTGCTGGGAAGTCAACTTGTGTAAAGATGATTACTGGTCTTTTGAAACCGACATCGGGTTCTGTAAAGGTTAGCGGTTTTACAGTATCTGAGAATCTTGCTGAGGTTCGGAAACTTATCGGTTTCATGCCTCAGGAAACTGCACTCTACCAAGACCTGACTGCTCAAGAAGCACTAGAATATCATGCAGATATCTATGGTGTCCCAAAGGAAGAGCGAGATGATAAAATAGCTGCTGCATTAGAACTTGCAGGCCTCACCCATCGTAAGGATGACTTAATCAAGACCTACTCGGGAGGAATGAAGCGGCGGCTTGCACTTGTGCGTACTCTCTTACATGATTCCGAGGTCATAATTCTTGATGAGATGAGTCTAGGTGTTGATGTCCAGAGTCGTAATCTCATCTGGCAACAGGTGAAAGACCTGAAGGCCAAGGGAAAGACAGTCTTGTTCTGTACAAACTACATGGATGAAGCTGATGAGCTTGCAGACAAGTTGTACATTCTGGATCATGGGACATTAGTTGCGGAGGGAACACCCGAAGAACTGAAACAGAAGTATGTTGGAACATATCTCATAGAAGCTCAATTGGAGGGCCTCAAAGAGGAACAGGATATCTCATGGCTCAGTGAAAAACTCGGTCTCACCGTCGAAGAACTATCGGAAGACATAGAGAGTGGGCTGAAGACCGCCTGGATTGTCAGCGAGGCGGGTTACAAGGATTTACCAATTGCACTCAGGACTCTCACTGATCTTGGATTAGTTGTGAAGCAGGCCGCAATGAGAGAACCTTCTCTAGGGGATGTATTTCTCAAAATCACTGGATCAAGACTGAGGGATTAGACATGATGCAACAATTACTAGCAGTGATACGGAAGGACCTACGCATCGCTAGACGCGACCCTCGTTTCCTTGGTCCATCGCTAATTGTCCCTTTCGTTCTCTTGTTGGTCTATACAGTTCTGTGGTCGTCCTTCGGTAGTGGCGGAGAGTCTTTCGTATGTGGCTTGGTCGTACAGGATCAGTCAGGACCCGCAGATGAGATGGCTGAGATTATCAAAAACATGAAATCAACTACTAATTATACATGGTTCACAATTGAAGAGCATGATTTAGCAACATCAGAACAACTCTTTCAGCAGGGTGATCTGATAGCATACATAGTCATACCCACAGGGTTTGGAAACAACATAACAACAGGAGAAAAGGCATCTGTTGTTATTCACATAAACAACTTGAACGATGACGTAAACAAGAACTACATTCATCGAATAGAAGTTGCTGTTCTTCTATACAACCAAGAGGCGATGTCCCCAGACTTTGACCAGTCTGAAGCAGTTGTAGCATTAAATGAAGTTCACACACTTGAAATGACTCCTGGAAATGTACAATACGCTGGTGCAGCAGCTATTATCCTATCTCTGATTACTTGCTGCTTGGCAGGCCAAGGATTGAACACTGCTGCAGATTTTGAGAATAAAGCCATTCATGACACACTGAATTCTCCAATGCCCAGACATATTCTGGTACTTGGTCATACATTATCCGCTATACCACGTTCAATGATTGTGCTGGCTATCACCTATCCAATAATCACATTGTCAGTAGGAGTTCAACCAGTGGGAAATCCACTGGTGCTTCTAGGCATAATTCTGCTTGCAACTCTTGCATTGACACCCTTGGGTGAGTTGATAGGAGTACTTGCGAGGGAAAAGGAACAATCATTGCTTGCTGCTGTACTCCTGACTGTGTTAGGCTTTCTAATGGGTGGTGGACTAGCTCCAATTGCATTGATGCCCTTTCAGTTCAGAGTGATTTCACTATTCATACCAGTGACCTACGTTATCGTTATCTGGACAAGAGTATTCTTCTATGATACACTGACAGGTCTGCTCCCCAGTGTTGTCGCTCTTATTGCAATATGGATACTCTGCACACTTGCAGTTGTACTTCTTACTAGAAGGGAGGTGGAGAGATAGTGCATCAATTTCTACGAGTACTAAGAGCATCGATTATCAAAGAGATCCGGATATGGAAACGAAATAAATCAAAACTAGGATTGGTTGTCCTCTCACCCCTGATGTTCTGGGGCGGATTTGCCGTTCTTATGGGTGGAGTATACTCTCAGGGTATTGAAGCAGGTCTTGTAGTCCTTGAAGACAATCCCGGTTTCTACACTAATGCTCTGATTGAGGTACTTGGAGAACCAGATGAGATTCCTCCGAGTCTGTCCCTGATCGAGATGGATCAAGCAACAGCAGAGGCTATGTTAGAAACAGGGGACATGATGCTTGTCATCATTATCCCCGATGGATTTGAGGAGGCTCTTGAGAATAACGAGACAACAAGTATTGAGATCTGGGTGAACAACTTTCACGAAGACATGACCAAGAATCTGAGAATGCCTGTCCTTCGTAAGTTGGATATCTTCTACCAGAGATATCTTCCTGAGTCAAGTCCGGTTGATTTTGATTACGTACTCCTGAGAGAGTTCACCTATCCAAGACTTGGATACATGGCTTGGACAATGTCCATCTATGCTGTTATGTTTGGTGCGATGTTTGCTGCAGGCTCCTCAATGACTCAGGAGTTTGAAGATGCAACCTTTGATGAGATTGAACTCTCCAATCAATCGCCCATAGCAATTCATGCTGGTAAGATCCTAGTGGGTTCTTGTATTGGATATATTGTACCTCCAATCCTGATGCTCTTTGGATGGCTGGGATATGGAGTCTGGCCAAATGGTGATTTCATCATCTACCTACTCCTGACCTACTCTCTTGCGATATTTGCAGGCAGCATTGGAATGATTCTCGGTGCGTTTTCCAGACACTCTGTATATGTGGTCCCCCTTGCTGCTCTCACTTCCCTCTTCTACTGGATGGTGGGTGGAGGAATGGCACCATTACTGTTGGCAGGTGTACAATTAGATATCATTGATAATTACAGTCCAATATCGAATGCCTACAGGTCTCTCACATCGATGTTTGTTGATGGAACATATTCTACACTTCTAGTTGACCTGACACTGATAGGTGGATTCGCGATAGTAATGCTTCTGATTGCACCGATGATTGCAGTGAGATTGGCAAGTATCAACTATTCTCATCGTATTGAAGAGATAAGACAGCGAAGAAAGCGGTAGATGCAAAGAATACAATCATCCTGTCGATGGAGCACCAATAGCATATTGGTTTGGACTGAAGGATGGTTGTATATCCCCTTTCACCATACGGATTGAGTGAGAATACTCTCCTAATGCTAATCCATTTGAAAGTGCGAGGTCATATGCCCTCTTGTTTGTTTCAAGAATTCCCATTGCTAATTCTCTACCCCCAGAAACCTGTCCTATTGCTCGAAGAAGGTCTCTATTGAAATCCCCGTGAATGGTTACAATCCAAGGTGCAACTCTGACATACTCATCACGATGACTACCCATCGCATATGATACTATAGTTCCATCTTGTTCCAAACAGACGCAGAGATTAGGACTTCCCATCCACTTGTTTCGTAGAAAGTGAGAACGGTCTGCTCCGAAGTATTCTTTGTCAATCTCGTAAATAGTAGGGAGATCCTCTTTTGAAATAACTCTGACATTTTCTGAATCTAATTCAGATATCTTACCCCTTAGCCGATATGATTTACATACAGAGCGAAATCCATGCTTCTCATACAACGACATAGCTTCGGGTACTGCATCTAACATGATGTAAGGGGTACCTAAATCTTGGAGATGTTTTATTCCATATCTTAGAAGCTGGATACCATATCCTTGTCCTCTATACAGTGGATGAACAATTAGATTTCCAATAAATCCAAACAAGCCATATGATACAGCACTAACCATCCCGATGTATTCATCAGAGTCTTCTAACACAAAAGCAGCGGTAGGATTGAAATTAATGAGCGCCTCGAAATCGCCTCTAATATCTGACCAACCCTCAATAGAGGTTAGATTCAATGCAAAATCGATATCATCGTTCATCATTTTTCTGATTCGCATTGACAATCACTTCCAGTCTGATGATTTGCAGTCGCTAATCATTCTCATATGAATTCATTGCCAACACGGCATCCTATTATACCGGTTTTGTTTCAATGAATCGGTCTAAAATTGAATAACAATTGGAGAGAGAAAATTGGCTTTTGAAGAGGTATCAGCAGTTCCTCCCGAACCCACGCAGGTGGATTCACAAGAAACTGAACCAATGAGATGGCTTTACGTCTTTGTAATTGGTCTGGGATTCTTCACCACAGGTGTAAGCTGGAATGTCTATAATAGCTACTTACCTGCAGACTTTCTACCACTGTTCATATCAGGTGAATTCACAAATACCATTATTGGATTAATCATGGTCTTGGATAATGTTCTTGCTTTATTGTTAGAACCATATATAGGTGCAAGATCGGATTCCGAGAGATCCAGAATTGGTCGAAGAATGCCATACATTTTGATAGGAACTCCGGGAGCTGCAGTCTTCTTTGCTCTCATTGCATTGGGCTGGGCTGCATTTAGTTTCTGGTTGATGTTCTTCTTCTTAACGGTATTCAACGTATTCATGGCATATTATAGATCACCTGTAGTGTCTCTAATGCCTGATGTTGTGCCATCAGAGCATCGTAGCAAGGCAAATGGTGTAATCAACCTGATGGGAGGCATAGGGGCAATCTATGCGTTTGCAATCGCTTCGCAAATCTACAAGATTAATGATCCAAGTCTTGCAGCATTGTTTGGGACTACAACCACTCGAATCGGTCCAATTCTGACATTCTTGACTACTTCAATAATTATGGTCGTTTCTATGATTATACTCTATGTTGTCGTAAAGGAGCCGGAAGTGCCACCAGAAACAACCAAAGAAGTTAACATAATTGGGGCAATCAAACAGGTGTCCTTTGCTAAGGATAAATCTGCATTTGGATTATTATTTGCAATATTATTCTGGTTCTTTGGATGGAATGCCATGGAAACTTGGTACACAAGATATGGAAAAGAAGTCCTTGGATTTCTCTCTGCTGATGCTTCCTTCCAACTAACTGCTGTTGCATTATCCTTCGTCATCTTCGCCGTCCCTGCAGGCTTTGTAGCAGGAAAGATTGGAAGAAAACGAACAATCCTCCTTGGTCTTATTATTATGATTGGATCATTGAGTATCTTGATAGTAGTCCACGACTACATGGTGATGATGCTAATCTTCATTTTCACTGGATTAGGATGGGCTCTAGTTAATGTCAACAGCATTGTGATGATCTGGGAGCAATTAGGAAAGGTACGAATTGGTGCAGGAACAGGATTGTACTATCTCTTTAGCATGAGTGCAGCAATCTTTGGCCCACTGATTGTAGGAGTCATCTTTGATTTGACTTCACTCTCTATGCTATTCCCAGTATCTATTGTATTTCTCGCAATTGCTTTCATAATCATGTTGGGAGTAAAAACTGGCGAAGTAGGCGATTTAGCTATAGATGAATAAGATTTAGAAAAAGCTCTGGAAGTGGCTAGGACGATCAATTTCGTCCTAGTCTGCTGTTTCTTTGATTGTGGATAACATCTGAGTAGACTTCTCTCCCACAATGACAGATTCAGAACTGCGATTGCTGAAATAAAATATACACAGAGCAACAACTGACATGACAGCAGCAAAGAGAATTATTGGAATGTAGCTAGCCCACAATGCAAATAGGATAGCTGCATAGATTGGGCCTATCACCCCTGAAATCGAGAGTGCTGATTGCAATAGTCCCGATGCAGTAGAACGCTCCTCGTTCTTTTCAGTGACATATTTCAGTGCTCCTACATAGAGACATGCCCAAGCGAACCCTAAGAGTATTTGAGGGGGAAAAATATCCCAAATTGTGTTTGCAAATGACATCCAAACAAATGTAACTGCTGATGCTCCAAGACCCACAGAAATGAGCTTACCGCACTCAAAACGGTCAGTAAAACCAACCATGAAGATCACTTGCGAGATGGAATTTGTAGCTTGAATCAACCCTATTACAAAGAGATCTCCTCCAAGGTCGGACAGGAACAGTGGCCAAAAGGTCCACACAGCGAAAGCTGAGCTGTGTCTAACAAGAACTGCAAGATATACTGGATAATTTTTCTTTAAGGTTTCAATAGGAAAGAGAGGGACCCGAATTGAATTTACCTGAATCTTCGGTAAGGTAAATGCACTAGCAAAAGCTATCACAAAGAACAAATCTGATACAAGAAATGCCCAGTAGATGTTGAACCCTGCGGCATAACCAGCAAATACAGTTCCTGCTCCCCATCCTAATGCACCGAATGAAGCGAATCTCCCCATCTTCATTTCTGATTCATATGCATAAGCCGCTAGAGCCCCTGGATACATACCGATACAAAAACCATTCAGAATCCTAACAATAAAGAGCCAATCTAGTGACATTGGAATAACCAAGAAGCCAAAACTAACCATAGAAACGAACAGTCCCACTCTCAGGACGATTCTTCGCCCGTAGATATCACCAGCTCTACCAAAGATATAGCTAGATGTGAATGACGCTATAGCATATACAGCAACAATCATTGTGATATAGAACTCATCAGCACCCAGAGTATCCTTCGCAAGGATGGGGAGGTATGTAAATGCAGAAAGTGTTGCTGCACCTGCCATAATTTGGATAATCTCTGTTCTCACGTCAAATTCACACATTTCGCCGGGTTATGCCGTCTAATTAACAGTCTGGTGTGACACTTGTGGTAAACCTTTTTTCCCTTCAAGTGAAATTAGTAACAGGTTGGAGACGTACAAATCATGGTATCCCCAAGAGTCAAATTCATTGCAATAACTGTTGATGAGCTGGTATTGGTTCCTATAGCCATCGCACTGGTTTATTATTTCCTACCTGAATACTTTGTAACGAGTATTATCCTTGGCGTGGTCGGTGCTGCGATTTTTGTTACTATCAAGTATTATTGGATTTATCCGAGTCTGTTAGATGTAACTTATCCACTCTATGATATGAAGGGCGTTACTGGTACTGTAATTAAGCAGGTGTCTTCGCAGTCTGGAAAAGTGAAAGTTGGACAGGAGATTTGGGATGCACGATATAATTATGGTGTTCTTGAACCAGGTACCAAAGTACAAATCATCTCGAGAGAGAGTATGATGGTTACAGTTGAACCCTTTGAAAGATAAATCAGTCCAAGTTTTACTCCGCTTCAGATAGAAGAAAATGATAGACTAAATCGACCACATTTTGAGCATCGACAGGATCTATCGATTCAAAGCTGCTGTGTGTATACCTGCATGGGACACCTACCACAGCAACAGGCAGTCCTTGTGATGCTATAGGGGATCCATCTGTTGCATAGTTATGATAAACTGCTCGTTGAATCGATATGTCCTTATCTTCTGCAGTCGAAATGAGTTTCTCATTGAGGTGATGAGAGTAAACTATCTGGCTGTCTTTTATTACTATGACAGGACCCTTTCCTAACCCGACAGAAGCCTCTCCAGATGTTCCAGGATAGTCATCAGCGAGACCCACCTCCAATATAATAACTCCATCTACATCCAAGTCTTGTGCAACTGCAGAAACACCTTTTGCTCCTATCTCTTCCATCACGGTCGAAATGAATGAAACCGTAGGTCTCTTATCTTTGGGCATTTTTGAAATTCGCTCTGCTATAACGATTATCTCTGCAAGTCCTATACGGTCATCAAATGATTTGCCCACAAGATGCTTTCCTACTCTCTCTACAGGGGCAGCGTAAATGACCGGAGTGCCAATATGAATTCCTATCTCCTCGACTTCATTTGCAGTTTCCACACCAATGTCTAGGAAGACCTCTTCCCATTTGGGGATTATATTTTTCCCCTTTGGTCCTGCTATATGCGCTGTCTTTACACAGAACACTCCGGGAATAAGCCCATTGTCTGTCATCAATAAAACCCATTGACCCGGTAACAAACGAAGGTCTGGCATATGAGTCTGTGTACTCCATTTTGCTCTGATAAATCCATCATCGGAAATATTACTTACGAAGAATCCTACTTCGTCTGCATGCGCAACTAGAGCATAGTGTTTTGTAGTGCCTTCAATGGTTGCTACTAGATTACCAATCTTATCAACCATGATTTCATCACTAATATCTTTGAGGTGCTCTCTCACATATTCTTGAACCATCGCTTCTCTACCAACTGGACCTGGCGTTGCACTCAATTCATTCAGTATCTCAAACACTCGCTCTGGCATCTGATAATCCTCTCACTTCCACTGATACTTGTTCTTGATAAGGACTGTGTAATGGATGGAAACGTGGAGGACTTCCTCTTTACAGCATTCATGGGACTATCACTGTTTTGAGGAAGTCATCTTCAGTTGAATTGCTATTTAGCATGGTGAATCTTTTCTACACCGTTTCGTAGAACTCTAGACACTCCTACGTTTCAGTACGACTACAGCTAGAATTATGATTACAATAACAATGATTGTTATTGCGATTACTACGTTTGTATCAATTCCCAGCTCAGTTGGTTGTTCCTGTTCAATGACTCCGTGGGCATAATAGATATCCATCTCATCATTCCTACCATCTGACCAAACAATATGTGGAATATCATCTTGGTCAAGTCGGATGGTAAAGTAATCTCCAGGGCGTGTAAAATCACTGGATGTTGTTTCACTTGCAACTGGGATTGGATCACTGAAGACTGGAAAATCTCCCTCATCACCAGTCATATTAGCAACGATGTAATATGGGCGAAATTCCTCGTAAGTTTCGCTGTAGTAGACAATGTGTATTAGACCTGTGGAGTCTATATCCATATCAGGCTGCCACTGATTCCCAAATGCCTGAGGATTGACACGGTATCTCTGAGTCCAAGTTTCGCCATCATCGAGAGATATGCGCATGTAGACATCGAATGTGTGTGCATCGGGATCATATCTATCCGCCCATAGTAAATACAGGCGACCATAGTCGTCAAACCTGATTACTGGGAGCGTGCTCTTTCCTGGTCTACCATTTACTGATTCGAAAGAAGAGTAATTTCCTTCAGGATTTAGTAATCTTGGTGTATCCCAAGTTTCACCACCATCAGTACTCTTGGCAAAAAAGAGATTTCCCTCGTAATTTTCATCAATCCAAGTCCAAGCTGCAAACAGATCCCCATCATTATTAAGTGCAAGATATGGGCCTATATGACCTGGATCCGGTTCACCAATCACACCTACTTCTTCGAAGGTCGCTCCACCATCGGTTGAACGAGTGATTCTGAGAGTTACATTCCCCTCTGGTGAAGATGTGTCTGCATCATCATATGCGAGATAGATGGTTCCATCATCAGCAATCACCATTGTTTCTTTATCCGCAAAGTAGTCATTATAGGATGCTTGTACCGGATTCCACGAACCTGCATAGTCAGTACTTTTTGCGACAGTCATTTGTGTAAATGCAGTATTGGAACCATACTCAAGATAGGCATAGTATATACTTCCATCATGCCACACCAACCACGGATCCGATTGTCTTGTTGATAATCCGTTGAACATTTCCATATTATCCGGATCTGTCCACGTTGTTCCACCATCAACTGACTTCACAACACTTACTCTTGCACCCCCTCCATAGTCTGTTTCAGAGTTTTTCCATCCTGCAAAGATAGTTCCATTATCAGAGATGGCCAAGGTGGGCTCTACATGATGCGCATAAGGCAAATCCCTCGTAGAGAGAAGGATGTTTTCTGAAAATGAGTCAATTTGGGGAACTACACTCTGTGCATCCACAAACTGATTTTCATTTGTAATACTTGGTATAGCAGTCATGACTAACATTGCAATACATAAAACCGAGAAAAGATGCCACTTTCCCATCGTAGATTCTCCTCTAAACCTAGATAGTGTGCCTTGATATCAGAGGGTATTGCCTTTCGTATCAACGCAATGATAATATCGTGGTCAGATTTGCACAGACCTACAAACCTATTCTTTCCATAGCATCATCAAGACAGAATTTCTTGTCAGTTCGCCATTCATTTCTCTCTTTATCGAAGGTTTCTGCCCAGAGTCCATAACGCTCTGAGTGTTTGTAGTCTATAATGAGCAATTCATGACTCACTGCTTGTTTCCATACCAGTGCTACTAGTTCAGAAAGATGTGCCGATGGCAATCTCGCTATCCAGACAAAACCATCCTTAGTTTCACGAATGTTCGAGCTGAATGGAAAGTCACTTGTTGATTTTAGATGATTAATCAGTTGACGAGTCTTTTCTGAATCAGCATTTGCAATGATCATAGGTGTATTGTAGATGTCAAAATAATTCCAGTTAATGAAAACAGAATAAGTTTCTATGGCACTTTCCTTCAGTCTATTGAGTCGCGTGGACACATTCTGCTGTATACCTTTCTTATCTGGATTCAACCGTATAGCTCGGATAATGTCAACATTCTTTCTACGTGCATCCATCGTTAATTCCTGAAGTAGTTGAGCATCAATGTAGTCTAATTCAATTTGGTCTTCCTCTAAGCTTATTTCAGAAAGCTCATCAAACTCTTGCACAAGTGCTTTACTCCACCATTTCTCCCAATCAAATTTCCAAGTGAGATTCTTGGGATCCCATGCATCCAATCTAGGTTTTGTATGTGTCGAACCATATTGTGTCTGAAGAGTTGGCAATTCTCTGATGTCTGAAATTATTCCTGCCTTCATCATCTTATAGAATGCCTTTGTGAGATGCTTCTCGACGTCAACTGGTTGTCTGAATTGAAGCAACAGACCTCTCGTTTCTCCACCAAATACTCTCGATCTATATGATGTGTATGGATGTGCATCGCAGAATGATTCGATTGTCTTGAGAGATTGATAATCCTCTACACGCACTAGATAATCATACATCTCCAATCCAATCCGTCTGACCCTGAGAACTGCTTGAACGCTGGAATATACCTTATTCTTTCTAAGACTCTCCAACCAAGTTCTTGCAGTGGGTGGAGTCACTCCTACTTCTTTGGCGAGCAGAGCAGCTGGTGCAACAGGTTGCTCCTGGAGCGCTAACAGGAGTGCGAGCTTCTCTTGATTCACTACCTTACTACCTTCTTATCTCAGAAGTATCCCTTTAGAACCTCAGAAGTATCCTGCAACATCTGGAAGGCCTGATCCAGTCGGTGTTGGTGGATCGAAGACAATCTCGTCTATGATGTAGTATTTACCGGTACCTGTACCCATGACAGATGTCAGAAGGGAAACAGTATACCAACCTGACTCGATAGCCATGTTGAAACAGTCCAAATTCAAAACTGAGTCACCAGGCGCCCTCCATACTGCGACTCTGAAGTTGAACATGAAACCTGAAGGAAGTTCGATCCATATGTTCAGATCAACACGCAGAACTACGTCCGTGGGGAATGAAAAGGTCACGAGGAGTTTGATGTCGTCTTCTGCACCATCTCCATCCAAATCTGCATAATATGCATCAGTGATCTGGACATATGATGCCTCAGAAAGTCTAATGATCTGCGCATCAGCCACAGGCATACAGGTCATGAGTAGTATCCCTGTAAGCAATAGTATTGGTAGAAGTTTCTTCATCATCATCTCCACCTTCATAGAACAAATCTCGACGTCCCAAAGGTATCTTATAAGTATACTTTCAATTAGAAAAAAAAGATAACTTATTAATATATTATCTTTTCTCGGAAGTCTTATTAGTGAGTAAACACTCGAAAACAATTGGGTATTCGTATGTTCTTCACATATTGAGGGACGATATGAGTCCGATAGCGGTGAAAATAATGAAGAGAGCAATCGCAGTCACGCTTCTTTTTGGCTTAACCCTGGGCCTCTTTCTTCCATCTATTGTAATCACTGTTGATAACAAGATGATAATGAAGGGACCTGGTGGAGGTGGAGGACCTCCCTCTCAGGATCCAGCAGATCCAATTACCTATTACACCGGTTCAGCTGAAGACAAGTGGGCTGTATTCATCGGCATTTCAGATTATGATGGTCAGTCATCAGACCTCTGGAATCCAACCAATGATGCATTAGAAATGAAGCAACTATTGGAAGCAGATGGCTACAACTATGCACTAGCACTCGATGGAACTGCAACCAAGGACAACTTTGAGGTTATGCTCAATTGGCTTATTGCAAATGAAGGTCCCAATTCTGAAGTCGTATTTTTCTACTCTGGACACGGTTCTAGAACCTCCGATGGTAGTTGGGACACAGATATTGAGGCTGATGGAAACGATGAGTGTTTAGTATCCTGGGATTTACGGGCTATCACTGACACCTACGTCGCTGAGAAGGTTGCACAGATGGAGTCAAATCATATTGCACTCATCTTCGCAAGCTGTCATAGTGGTGGAATGTTTGATGACCCATCTGAGTATCGTAATGGTGTTCTATACATTGGTGCAGCGGAGGCTGATCAATACGGATGGGACTATTTAGATCTCGAGAACACACTGTTCATGTACTGGTTCCTTGATCAGGGAATTCTCAACGGCCCATACAACAACTTCCAAGACGCTTTCTGGTACGCAAGGCCTCTTGTCATAGCAGAGCAGCCTGATAGCTGCCCAATCATGCTTGACAACCTTGGTGTTCCATTTTACTGCAAATAATGAAGCAAGGGCGTTTTGCCCTTCTTCTCTTTTCTTTTTGATAAGAAATATCGCAAAGTCTTTACACACGTTCAAGTAGATTCATACTTGTGTGATTTGTGATGTCTGGGTTCCGAGTTAAGCCTGTTTTACTCTATGGTTCCTATGAGAGAAAAGAACAAACCAGTTGGAGACCATGGGGTGCAATTCAGACTGAAGATGATGCCAATCGTGAGGTTGAGAGGATCAATAAAGAACTGCAAGTAATGTCTGAGAAAGTTGATTTTCCTCTCGACATTGAATCAGCAATGAAAGTTAGAACCATTGAAGAGATTCAGGAATCTAACTTCGACGCAGATATTTTTCTTGTATATGCAGCTGGAGTCCAAGAGAATGACTCGATTGAGCCTCTCGAAAAAATAGTGGCTCTTGACAAACCGGTCCTATTCTTTCTGAGGAAGGATTATCTCTGGTATGAAATTTTTCACCCTCGATTCTTGAGAAAGAGCCAATCCGATGAAATCTTGCAGCCTGTCAATGTCGAGGATGTGGTTGTAGACGATTATGACACTCTTCTTTGGAAACTGAGATCCATCGCAGGGCTTTCACTTACTCGGGGAGCGAGAGTGATATCAATAGGACCTCCTGAGGGTTGGGGAATTGGAGAAGCTGCAGTCAGAAATTCGATTGAAACTTGGGGTTTTGAGATTAAGTCTGTGCCATACCAAGAATTAGAAACAAGACTACAAAACTTGAAATCGGATAAGCGCGTGCTTGAAAATGCTGAGAGAAGTGCAGAGGAATATCTCTCTGATTCTGGTGTAGAGCTTCATACGACAAAGGAATTCGTGGTTAATTCATTTGTACTCGATAGTGCCTTTCGAGTCCTATTGAAGGAGCAAGAGGCAGAGATTTTGACTGTATCCGAATGCATGACAACAATTATGCCCATATCTGAGACAACTGCATGTCTACCGCTTTGTATGTTAAATGATTCTGGATTTGTAGCATTCTGTGAAAGCGACTTTGTAGCTATACCTGCTGGAATTCTTCTACACTACATTTCTCAAAAACCGGTGTTCTTAGTTGACCCCACCCTCCCGTACAAAGGACAGGTCATCGTTGCACACTGCACTGCACCAAGAAGAATGGATGGATTCAACCTTGAAAAGGCAGATATCTTAACGCATTTCGAATCTGATTATGGAGCTGCACCGCAGGTTAAGATGAAAGAAGGTCAAATAGTCACAGTAATTGACCCTAATTTCGGTGGTAATGAATGGATTGGTTTTAGAGGAAGAATACTTGAAAATCCAACTCTTCAAATTTGCAGGTCACAAATCGATATTGAAATTGAAGGTGATTGGGAGAAACTATTACGCGAGATGAAGGGATTTCATTGGCTTGTGGTTTATGGTGATTATTTGAATGAAATTGGATATGCACTGATGAAGACAGGAATCACGTGGACAAATCTATCTCGAGGGCTCAATGAATAGATTATTCTGTATTTTCCTCAATCTTCATTTTTTTGCTTCACAATTACCCATTTAGGCTTGAAACCCTCAAAATGCATTCTAAATAGCACATAGAATGTTTAAATCCAAATTTGTGGTTATGGGTGGGTCCTTGATTTAGTACTTGCAACTTGCTGAGCTCCTTCCATTTTCTCCTGTGGATGGAATGGGATGCTAAATCAAGGACAGGGTGCTGGCACCCTCCGTTTGGTCTGTATAAGCCCAGCACCTGGGGCCCCACTGCTAGGATAACTAGCAGGCTGTACAGGCAACTTGGATACATCGGTATCCACGTTCAATAGGAGACTTTCGTTTGGCAAAGAAAAAAGCAAGTGCAAAGCCGAAGAAAACCGCCGCATCTACTGAGAAAAAAGGCAAAAAGAAGTAACGTCCTTCTTTATCATTCTATAGCTTAACCCAAAGTGTCTGAAGGGCGTTATGCCCTTCTACTCTTTTCTTTTCTGAAACATCCTCTTACTTACTCATCATTTAATGAATATTCTCAGATGTGATTTACTTCTTTTTTTGCAGAAACTATGAGAGAACTTGGAACTATCCTGTTCCCCGTGATGAATCCCTTGTTTTCATTTGGAATATCTCGATACGGAACTGCATCAGTAGGAAGATTGGTCAGTTCTTCCTCAGAATAGCCTCGCGGTTCTGCCACTCTCTCAATGCTGAACCCTGCAGTGATCAGTCCATTGAAGATATGCTCAAGACGCCATGATTTGCTGTGAAATGTGGCAATCTTCTCCCCTTCATATCCTTCCCAGTCCCAGATGTCATCAATCCCTTCGAAGTAGTTTACAAGTTTAGAAAAGTCGCTCAATTCTAGAGCCTCACCGAGTACAATCCACAATGGATGACTAAGGCAAGTAACTAATCGACCACTAGAGCGAAGTAAACGATTACATTCTCTGAATACCTTATCAAGATCCATAGCATAGTTCATTGCATGTGATGATACAATAAGGTCAAATGAAGCATCACCAAGCTCTGAAAGGTCTTCCATATCGCATTTCTTGAAATTAACATTGACACCCAAGCTAGTTGCTAGTTTCTTAGCATGCTCTATCTGATTCATAGATTGATCTATACCTGTGACAGTCTTCGCTCCTTGTTTTTTCAGTACAATTGAATTCTGTCCCCCACCACACCCGACTTCAAGAATATCCAGACCTGATACATCTCCAATGATGTTTAATTCATTCTCGCCAGGGGCATAGGCTCCATAATGGTCATTTTCTGATGATATTCTACGAGATCCTTGATAATGCTGAGAGAGAGTGTTCCATGCGTCTTCATTCTTTTCCTTGGACATCATGACCGCCAGGATTAACAGAAAGATAGTTCCTATTTTGCTTTCCCTTTAGAGAGTAGAAACTACGTGTTGCCCAGAGAATACCATGCAATTACCTGAGCATATATTGGATAATCCCGATTCAGAGTTATGGCTCTTGAAGATACTCTAGTCGGTCTAATGTTTGGTCTAGTAATTGCATTCATTGTCTATCTGGCTATGAAAGCCAACCTAAGGCATCGAATAGCAAAGGTGGAGGCTGAGTTCAGGGCAACATGGGAGGAGCAGAAAGCTGGGATTAGAAAGGATGCAACTGATAGGAGTAGAGTTGTCATCAAAGGAAAAATTGCAGAACACATGGTCCCAATGATTCCTGAAGTTTTTCACTATGATCCGTCTGATGCAAGATTTATTGGCGCTCCAATTGATTATCTCATCTTTGATGGGTACACTAGAGTGAAGGATGGAAACTCTGATGAACCAATTGTTGTCGTTCTTGCAGACATCAAGACTGGAAACGCACAGCTAAGCAAGACAGAGAAAAAGATCAAAGAGGCTGTAGAGGCAGGACGAGTGAGTTGGGAAACTATACGATTAGAGTTCTAAGTTTTTAGAAGTAATAATCCGTATATGCAACCTACTCACAGAAGCAATCTCGCATAAAGGCGTTAACAATTGCGTCACGGATGCTCCCCTCATCTGGGAGACCCATAATCATTTCATCACAAATCTCAATTGTAGGTAGACCTATTATTCCTGCTTCCCGTGCCAAATCTTCGTCTTTACCGATGTCAATCTCAAAGACACTGTGTTTAGAAAGACCAAACTGAGTAAGGGTTTCCTCCAGTATCTCGCTTGCTGGTTTGCAGAACATACACTGGTCTCCCTTATAGAAGATCACACATCCCTGCTTGCCACAGGGAACACCAATTTGAGAAGACGAGGTGGTTGGCACATCTGCTTTCATTTCTCATTTCTCCTGTAATCTGCAGCTTCACGCGTGGATCCTATTGATCTGCCATCCAGAGTAGATACTCTCTAGAGGTTAGCATCAGAAATCTAGCGTGCCTTTTCATAATATTCTTGGACTTGTTCCTTAAAGAGATAATTAGGGTAAATGTTGCAATAACTTTGTTTCCAGATTCATTCAACAAGTTTGTTTCCGATATTTTTACCAAATTCCCGTGCTCTCTCAATCTCGCTCTCTACAAGAGGGCCTTTTCTACCCTCTACCTTGGCAGAAAACCCATCTCCTATGAATTCAATGCCTGGAAACTTATCGCCTACAATACTTCTCAATTTAGAGAGTGCAATTCCTTTATTTCCTCCAGTATAGGTGTCGAATACTGCGCCAATCCTGCCGGTCACATGAACGATAGAGGCTCGGTCTAGAAATTTGGTCATATTGAGAGCTGGTCCCTGATTATGATTTGGGCAACCAAAGAGAATTCCATCATAATCGCATATCTCATCTGTGTGGATTTCTCCTGTTTTCACAACCCTACACTCAACACCACGAGATTTCTGAATTCCCTCTGCTATTGCTTCAGCAATCCGTTTTGTATTTCCATATACACTCTCATAGACAATTATTACTCGCTTCATTATTTCTCCCAACTATCGACTTCTCCCTTCTACTTATGTGCATTATGAACTGCAAAGATTCGATATGCATTTCTAACTTGAAGCTTCTTCTTCTTTCAACCATCTGATTACCATATTATACAAAAGGTCCACTTGTTCGTAAGTCAGCTTGTTAAGTTGCGACTTGATCCAATTTCGTTTCATTTTTGCATCAACAAAGCTTTCCTTGAATGACCTTTTTTCAGCTTTCAACCCTATTACTTCCATTCGAAAGACAAAACATGGAACAACTTGTATCTATCGGCAATTGTCACAATACATTGGAATTGATTATTCTCTCGATATCTCTCAGACAGAATGATAACACGCAACCAAATGTTATCAGTTCGTGAGGTGTGCTTCTATTCTCAGAAACTCAGTCATTACCAGAGAAGTGACTATTCATGCATAGACCAAGTGATGATGTACACAAACTCTTTGATCGCGGCGAGAAATTCTATCGTTTCCATGAATATGATGCGGCAAGCGAAGCACTGAAAGCCGCAATTGAGAAAGATAATGACTATTCCCCTGCATGGAATCTCCTTGGTCTTGTTCATTGCGAATCTGGAAAAACTGATCAGGCACGCAATTGTTTCAAAGAAGCAATTTCTCGAGACCCAACATGGTTGGAGCCATTACAAAACCTAGGTAGTTTAGAATTCTCTGAAAAAAATTACCAAGATTCTACGAAATTCATGAAGAAGTATTTCAAACTGGGTGGAAATGATGTTGAAGCATTATTGACTCTCTCAAGTGCAGCATTTGAAATTGGGGACTGCAAAACCGTAATTTCAGTCACTTCGAAAATTCTTGATATAGATGATGATATATTTCAAGCATGGGCAATGAGAGGGATATGTCAGGCAAAGACTGAACGATATAATGCAGCTTGCACTAGTCTTAACATTGCAATTGAACTCAATCCTAAAGCTGTAAGTTCGCTGAATACAGTTGGCGAGGTATGTTTTGACTCAAAAAACTACGAGAGAGCAATTGAATTCTATGAGATGAGTCTGGAAGCAAAAACAAAACAACCAATTCCAATGTTTCGTATAGGCGTTTCATTATGGTACCTCAACAGGTGGGCTGAGGCCATTTCTTTCTTCGAGAAATATGTTGAACTTACTCCTGAAGATCCAAAAGGATGGAATAATTTGGGAGTAGTTCTTCGAGAAAAGGGTGAGGTGAAGAGAGCTATCGAATGTTACAACAAAGCATTATCCCTTGACTCAACTCTAGAAATTGTAAGAACAAATATGAAGACTGCAAAAGACATGCAGCTCATTCTCTAACATTGAATCGTTTACTTTTTGGCAATCCTGCCTACTTACTCAGCATCAAGAATCCACTACTAGTTTCCTCTCACTTTTCCTCAGAATGGCTCAGTTAATCAGTGCTGTTATATGCTAGATTTAATTTCTCTACCTACGTGGTGATATTGTTTGGATAGAACCAAATACCATAAGATACTGTTCACACTCGCAGCACTTTGGAACTGGATTCTTGCTATTGCATTTCTTGTCCTTCCAAGAATTGATATCAATTACTTCTACATCGCAGGCGATTCAATTCCTCCTACCCTCTTGTGGTTTGATGCATTCATGGGTCTGATTTTTGCTTTCGGCATAGGATTTTACCTTGTGAGCTTGAACATAGATGAGAATCACGGATTTATCAAAGTCGCATGTTTTGAGAAGGTCTGGGTATTTATTATTCCATTATACTATTTCCTAATTACAGAAGCGACAATCATGGTCATGGCCTTTGCCGTTGTCGACCTTGTCTTTGGTTTCTTATTCATGGAGGATTTACGGACAATCACTAGAAAGTGAAGTATTCCGGGCAGCACACTCATTTGATGAGATTCAAGTAATCATCCACAGGAATATTCCACGAATCAGACTCTCTATCATAAAGGTCGAAGACCTGTCCATACTTTGTATCAATTCTATCTGCTAGATGGAATTGGAAGAAGTATGACTTGAGAAAGGGTCGAATCTGTTTGAATCCATCCAAGAACTGTTTCAAATCGGATGTTGCTAGTCCGAATCGGATACAGTATCTTGTATTTGACTCCATAAGAACAACACCTGGGAATGGAAGGTCGTATATGCTCTTCAAAATACCCCCCGCGTATTTCTCTACCTCAATGAAGCAAGAAAACCACAAGAGATCCCCAGCGAAACCATATCCTCTTGTGTATCCTTTGATCACTTTCTTCTTTCTCAGTCTTTGAATCCTATCTCGAACGTGTTGTGCAGAAATACCAGTGATGCTTGATAGGCTGGATGTGGAAGAGTCTGGATCGTTCTTTAATACTCTAAGTATCATCACATCCTTGTGATCATGTTGAATGACTTCGTGGTGTTGAGTCAACTCGAAAGGTGATTTTATTGATGTTGACATATTCTTAAGTATCTGATTCTGCCACTCCTTCCAATCACAAGACCAGTCTCCTTCGGAATTATATTGAGTAAAATCAATCCTTTTTGCATCATTATCAACGATGTCAAAAAAGGTGTAATCTGCGACATATCCTTTCTTTTGTAGAGCGACCGCCAATTTCAGTATCATATCTGGTTTTGAGAGATCAAATACCGTATGAACCAAGTATCCGTCGAATTTTCCGTGCGTGGGAACATGCCAGTAGAATATCGGTATATTAAGCAACAAATCCTGTAACAAGTTGCTCTTACTTGGGACTTCCTGAAGCAATAGAATCCCCTCGCCTAGCCCAATCTTTCTTTCATCTGTCTTCAGGAACGATGGAAGTAGAATGCCCCTCTCCATTAAAGTGGAGATGCGGTATCTTACAGTTCTAGCTGGAATTGGTCTATCTTCCTCTTCTCCCCTTAGGTTATCATGGATATAATCACTGATCTGTTGGGCTGATGCATTTCCTCCCAGACAGTCCAATGCAGTAAGAATCCTCAAATCTTTATCATCCAACGACCAGCTTTTACTCAGAGAATCACATCCAAGTACAATTTCTTACTCAACGCACACATAATTCTTGTGAGGAAAGCGATTTTCCACATCAATTGCGTACGGCAAAATATACATAAGCAATTTGCCGTAAGTTATTGGCAAGATTTCGGCTTTTCTTTTGCCGGCACATCACAAACCATTGCGGGTGAATCGACATGGCTCTGAGTGGGCTACCAATAAGTGCTTTAATCGTTTTGGACAAACTCCAAACAAAAGGTCCAATGACTCCGAAGCAAATTCGAAGCGAGGTTCCCCTCTCTCCTCGATCTGTATCTGATGCATTGCGTAGACTAACGGAGAAAGAGATCTGTAAGAGAATACCCAATCTGCATGACATGCGACAACCAATCTATAGTACAGATCCAAGTAAGATTCGCGAAATGCAGATTAATTTTGATCATATTCGTGCGATGACTAAGATATACATGAAAGTAGTATAATCGTAACTCGGTAGTTACTTAACATCAGTGGGTTTTCTGTATCTTATCTGTTTAACAGTTCTATTTAGGGAGTCTCTTACGTGACAAAAATTAGATTTCTATCTGGAGAAGATAAAAAAGCCATTCATTCCGCGTCTATTGAAGTTCTTGAGAATACTGGTGTATTAGTAAAGAATGAAATGGCACTGGAGATTCTCAAAGAATCTGGGTGTAGTATCGACTCAGACCGGGTTAGAATTCCCTCTACTCTAATCGAGGAGAGTATCAAGAAGCCTCCTTCTTCTTTCAGACTTTATACGCGAGATGGGAGTTTCTCTCACAATATTGGAGATAGTAATGTCATCTATAATCCAGGGTCAAGTGTAACATATTTTAGAGATAGCACTAACGGAGAGATTCGAAAAGGGACAATTGCTGATTTAGAAAAGATTGTTCAGCTGGTTGATGCAGTAGCATTTCTTCATGCTCAAAGCACAGCATTAATTCCTAATGATATTCCAGAGAATACTACAGATTTCTATCGATTGTATCTTGTATTAAAAAACAGTACAAAACCAATCATAACAGGTGCTTTTCGAAAAGAGGGCTTTCATGATATGCGTAGATTGCTTGAGGTCATCGCTGAGGGACCACATGAGTTGTCCTCCAAACCTAGAGCAATCTTTGATTGTTGTCCTTCCTCTCCACTAATTTGGAGTGATGTGACTTGTCAGAATCTCATAGATTGCGCAACACATAGAATTCCTGCAGAGATAGTTCCTGCACCCCTAATGGGAGCGACAAGTCCTGTGACACTTGATGGGACGATTGTACAAACAAATGCAGAGATTCTTAGTGGTATTGTAATCTCCCAACTAGTTCGACCTGGGTCCACAATAATTTATGGTGGAGCACCTGCAGTTTTTGATCAACGATATGCCACTCCAAGATTTGGAGCAATCGAAGCGATAATGACTGCATGCGCTTCAGCAGAGATGGGAAAATATTATGGATTCCCCACGCATGCTTACCTTGGTTTAAGTGATTCCAAAGTAGAAGATGCTCAAACTGGATTTGAGTCAGGCCTCGGTATTGTACTAGGTGCGATGGCCGGAATTAATGTCGTATCAGGACCTGGGGCTCTTGCATACATAAACATGCAATCGTTGGAGAAAATCGTTATTGATAATGAGTTGTGTGGTATAGCTTATCGTCTAGTTGAAGGTCTAGCGATGGAAAGTATGAATGAACTCACAGATCTCATCCATAATGTTGGTCCGGGAGGAGATTTCTTGGGACAGCGTCATACCGCTAGCAAGCTTAGACGAGAACATTTCTTTCCATCGGATTTGATTGATAGATTGACAACAGATTCTTGGTTAGAAGGAGGCTCAAAGGACACATTAGCGCGTGCGAAAGAGAGAGTAGAGCTCATCCTTAATGACCATATTCCAACACCTATTCCATATGAAACAGAAAAAGAACTCGATACAACATTTAGAGAGATTCTCGATGTATATACCCCTTCCTAAAATCAAATTGATGGTTTGAATTTATGATGTTGGTTTTCTCATTCTCAACAATCAATTACAATCAAGGGAACTTGCAACTCATCCTGTGAAATCCCCCCATGATGCCCTATCATCATTGGTGGTTCCATTCCTGGGAAACAATTCAGCATCGCATGTCCTTCCTTGAAGATGAGTGTGTAATCGCCCACTCGTTCATACAACTTCGGACTTGGATTAAACAATCCAAACCATTCATCATCTATCAGCAATTGACTCTGATGCATCTCGCACGTATCCTCAAAAGTATCAGAGATATATCTCTCAAAATCGCGTACTTTGTTTGGTTTCACATAGCAAAATACGGTTCTCGTATCACCACAAAGAGGAAGTCTCAATGTTTCATTTAACCTGGGATGGTCTCGAGTGAAAATACTATTTTCCGCATTTACATCACTAAAACCGTGGTCACTCGTAACTATGAGTCTGGTGTTCGTACCTTCTAACTCTTCTTGAAATATTCTCAATGCCTTATCGAATGTGTAAAGGTGATCCTTTGCCTCAGGGCTCTGGATTCCAAGCATATGGGCAATCGCATCAAGCTGGGGCCAGTATGCATGAATATAACTTGCATCGGATGATTTGACTGCTACACGAATCTGAGAGAAGAATTCACTAAGATTGGAATACCCCAAGCGCTCTGCATTTCCTGACATGTATCTTGAGTACACGGACTGGGTTATCTCATTACCAAGAATGACATAATGATCTCTCTGCATTTTTGTGAGAATTGGAATTGCACCAACTGATTCTGAGATGTCAACTCCCAAAACGTTCCAATCAATCGCTGTCGTAAATGGAAGAAACCTAGAAACTAAGCCATACTCCTGTAGGTAGACATACCATCCGGTAATCGCATGCTGTTGAGGCGCAAGACCAGTGAAAAAGGAGCTTATGGCTGATCCTGTGGAAGGAAGAAACACTGTAGACATTGATGACTTGAGAGATTGCTTTAGTAATGTGTCCATCTTGAAATTCTTGAGATAGTTGAAGCCTAATCCATCGATTATCATAAGGACAATATTCTCAGCGTCATCCAGATGGAGGACAGATTCATTTTCTAGTGGGGCATATGGGTTCTGAAGATCTAGTGATGACGAGATGGAACTCATTAGATTGACAATACTACTACCATGATACTCAGGTCTAGTATGCATAGGGTTTCTGTTAGTGTTCAGCTATAAAGCCTCTTACCTATGGAGGCTCAATAGCTTTTCAGCATGTAATCATCTACGTCGAAATATGATTACTACCAGAAATACAACTAACGCTATCGAAATTGGTACTACGACTACCATTTGTTGAAGCCAAACACCATCATTATCAGGTGGAATCGATGGAGTTGTTTGAGGGATTGGATGGTTGCTTAAAGCTGCGATGTATACATTCATCTCATCAATATCCATGGTTGCTTGAAAGCCTCCGTTATTCAGGACTTTCATTGTTCGATTCAGATAATTGTGAAATGATTCATCCATTGGCTCTATGCCATAGTATTGATTACTGAGTGGTGCATAATCCGGGTCCAATGAAGAATACTCAGTATAATTGAGGTAATCAGCAGTTTGACAAAGTACATTCTTTGATGCCCAATAATCTAATGATACCGGATCTTGACTCGCTCCAACGACGTCAGTAAATCTTGCACTAGTATATGTTGACCATGGTCCACGACGAGAGGAACTCTCCATCGGGTGTGCATTTACCCAAATCATATCGAGGATATTGAGTATTGGAGCTCGTGTTTCAACCATAAGTGTCCCCATACCACCCAAACCGATTGAGAAATGCTCATGTGGAATGTCATAACTAATATCTGTCACAATCTGCCCCTTTGGAAGTCCCATGAAGTTTTTGATACATCCTGTGACACCATAACGAAAGTGGGACTTCATAACTGGCATGTTAATGACTTTTAGTCTGTCTGAGTCATATCCTGTGTCTTCGTTCCATACACCAAATTTGTAACTTATGTATGTCCCATGAACTGTCCTGAATTTCGGATAAGATACAAACAATTCAGTTTCTGCATCCCAAGTTTCACTCAACACATAGCCACTTATCAGATCTCCTTCATCGTATTCCCCAACACTAAATCGTCTAAGATCATCCCATAGAAATGTTGATACATTATATGAAGGAAATAAACTTGCTACTTCTTCCATTGATTGATTGTGATAGAATGCATTACAACTTGCAAAGTCCATATTTCCCAGACCTTGTCCATTATCAGCGATGACAATCTCACCTGTGAAACCATCAGGATGGTCAATTATTGCTTTTATCACACCAGACACTAAGTCGGTATTGGTCCCTCCTCGATAGTTCCACTGACCATTGACCTTCAAAATCACAACATCGTTATTACCGATAAGTCCCACAGGTGTTGAAGAACCTGCATAGAACTCAAGTCCGTTTGAACTCATCAATTCCAGTAATGCATTGATTGCAGAATCTGTGCTTCCTTCAAGACCTGTTGCATTCTGAACAACAAAGATATCTGATGCGTTATCTGGTAGTATCGCAGAGTTCGGATGCATGTTTAGAGGTACTCGGGTATAGTCATCATCAACTGCTACTATCAATGAGTTGTTCAAAACGATTGAATTATTGGTTAATAGCACCGAGCCTAAGACAATTCCCCCAATAAGAGCAATAGGTTTGAGGGTATGTCCTATTGATTTCAGACTGGCAAATGTAGGTAAGCTTGCCAGTAATAAGGTCTTGAACGTTGTGATATTTGATAATGCAGTCTGTTGACAAGGGTATACAAGACGTGAGGGCTTGGTTCCAGATCTATATGCAAGCCAAATCGCACTTATCATCGCGATGATACCTAATTTCCATAACCTTCCCCAGTTACGTCTATCAGTCTGCTCATCATTTCCTTTACAATGATCCATTTTCATCTCCTTTTATCTGGAACACAAAGCTATTACCTTTCTATAGAGTTTGGTCGTAGCAGAGGTTTCATTGTTAGATATGGATCGAGTGTTAGTTTTCACGATACAATTTAGTATAACAATTCATTGAACACAGCAGAGTCGAATTTTGCCTCTTTTTCGTACCAAAATAGTCCTTTTCGATATCTCAGATAATATTCAAAACACCAGATAATGTAGTCTATAATGAGGAGTTCCAATGAGCCTCCGAGAACCTTTACGAGCCAAGAAAGGCTATCTCAAGACCACTATACACCCTCATCATATAACTCTCATGAGTATCGTAGAGAAAGCCCCAACAATGAATCCAGCATATTATGAGTTCATCTGGAGAACTCCAACAATGGATTCTCGGTATGCTCTTCTTGAGGAAGTCATAGAGCGTCACATGAATGAATACAACATTCGCGTTGAGCCCAGCACTCTTAGAGTCGATAAGTTTGCAAAAGTAAGAGGAAGAAATCTCTCGTATGTGTATCAGCATAAGGCTATTGTCGAGTTTTCTGAGCACAAATAAAGATGACAATATGAGTTACTCCGAACATCCCATACACTGATTAGTGGAATATGGGTCGTTGTTTGTTCAGAATATTCTTGGTGATGATTGATGGATGATGAATCTACAACATTAAACATGAGTTATGTTGGGAAGGAATATGTGAGTAGCCCTTGGCTGGTTAGTGCGGAAAGTATGAAGCAATATGCACAGGCCACAAACGAGTCAAATCCTAGATACTATGTTGAGTCTTCTGATGATTTGGTTCCCCCGCCTCTTTACCCTGTTGTCTTTATCCCTGGAGTTCTGGGCCAGCTAAAGAACGATGCAGATGACATGAAACTTGACATTCTTAGAATCGTTCATGGTGAACATGAGATGTGGTGGAAAGGTCAGATTAGGCCTGGTGACACAATCATTTCCAAAGGGAAAATCATGGCAATTAAGAAGTTAGGTCCAAATGAATTGCTGGACATTCATATAGAGTGTTTCCGTGAGAATGAGGTCTTGGTTGAGATGAGATACAAACTGATAATGAGAGGAACTGGCAAATCGGATTCTAAAAAACAGCCCACCTCATCACGTGAGACCCCACCACGTAAGAAACTTACTGAAGGAACTATTCTGGTTTCTGATGACCAAGGTATAAGATATGCAGATGCATCTGGTGATCATAATCCAATACATACCAGTGATGAAATTGCGAAAAGTGCTGGATTTCCCAGAATGATTCTACAGGGGCTGTGTACTATGGCTCTTGCGTCTCAAGTTGTTGTGTCTAATCTTCTTGATGGAAACCCCTTAAGACTTCAGTATATGAAAGTACGATTTGCAAAGCCAGTTCTCATGGGTGATGCTCTGACTACTGAAGTCTACGAAGGCGGAGTGAAAAAAGATGGACTCCATCAGGTCTACTTTGAAACAAAGAATCCATCGGGTGTTTTTGTATTGACCAACGGCGAAGCTCACTTTGATGAGTAATATTTGCTGTTGGTTTGATGCAACTTGAAATCCTCAAAGATTTGGATTGTAATAGCTAACAATCCCATTTGGAATGCAAGAAAAAGTCATCTTGGGGTTCTATCACTCATCTCTATATAGAGTGATTCAATATCTTGTCGATAATCTGTAAGTATCATTTTCATTATTGGATGTAGCTCGAGAGACGATAGAGCATCAGGTGCAAACCATCCTACCTCTCCTTCAGGAGTTTCTTCATAATTGTCTTCGTTTAATGCTCGTGCAAGATAACAAATCATCAGACCATGATACTCGATGTTTCCCTTATCATCAGGTAATATCACATCAATAACGCCAAGAAGCTCATGAAGATCAATGTCAATTCCAGTTTCTTCCAAGATCTCTCTCTCAGTAGCTGCTCTATGTGTTTCTCCGAGTTCGATTACTCCTCCAGGTATGCTCCAGAGTCCCTTTCCGGGATTTTTATCTCTACGGACAAGTAAGACTCCTTTTTTACCTACGACAACTGCACCAACACCAGCCAATGGCGTTTCGGGATATCTTCTTTCTACCAAATCATTCACTGTGTAGGAATATACCTGTAGACAGATAAAGAGCGATATTTAGGAATTCAATTCTTCAATGAATTATCAATAAGATTAGAGATAGAGAAATAGAAGGTACCATTCTATGCTATGATATTCTTCATAATAGGTAGTAAGTATTGCTCTTTATTGCGTCGATTCTTGGGTTGCCGTGACAGATTCTCTTCATTCTGTTTGATTTCGGTCAGTAACCCGCGAAAGAAGAAAACCAAATAGCTTATGTTCAACTTTCCCAATCGTTTTCGCCTGTGGTTTTCATGAAAAGGGAGATATCAATGCTTATTCTAATAGGCTTAGTATTTGCACCTCTATCTGCACCGATTCAGATACAATATCATCAGGATAATGTGAAAGCAATCAGTACCAACATCTCTTCAGAAGAATTCGTACGAGGTCCAACTGTTAACCTGGTGACAAATAACTCAGCAGCTATCTTTTGGAGAACAGATACTCCAACTGATGCTTTAGTAGAATTTGGATTGAACACTAGTCTACTAGAAAGCGTATCCAATTCGACTCCTGATACTGACCATCTCATCTCACTCAATGGACTTGAAATGGATGCTAAGTATTACTATCGAGTGGAATCAAATGGGATTCAAAGCGAAATCTATCACTTCTTGACCATGCCAGCTGATGGAGGGGAATTTAATATGATAATTGCAGGTGATAATCGACCTGATTTTGGAACTACTCCAAATCAGCCCCAAGCGTTCTTAGATATTGCAGATTTGATAATTGCGGAAGAACCACACTTAATGGTAATGCTTGGTGATTATGTATTTGATGTCCTTACAGAGCATGCAGCAAACCTCGAAGCATGGAAGGCTTTCACTGATATTGCAGACCGAATTGGACACTATGTACCTATTATTGGAGTACTAGGAAATCACGACACTGGAGTAGGTACTGGAGAATATAGACCGGAATACTTCCATGATGCATTCATAAATCTCAATGATTTGAGAACCTACTTCTCTTTCAATTATGCTGGAGTTCATCTCAGCTTCCTAGATTCTGAAGACTATGGCCATGAAGGGCGTATCATTGATGCGCAATACGATTGGTTCATTCAAGATTTAGCTGAGAATGTAGAAAGAGATAAGCTAATTTTTACACATCGACCTATGTTCACAACGAATCATATGCGTGTTTCTCTTGATACTAATGCTACAGAAAGGGATGCATTGCAAGTTGTGCTGGAAGAGAACAACGTGTCACTTTTTGCCGCAGGGCATGATCATGCCTATGATTGCATGGCTGTAAACGGTGTAACTCATTTAATTGCTGGTGGTTTGGGTGCACCATTCAACCCTTGCCCTTGGGGTGTAGATATTTTCCACTATGTCAAATTGAATGTAAATGAACAATTGACCATTACAGTTGTTAAATCTGACAGCACTGTCTATGATGAATTTAGTATACCATTTGATGGTCCAATTCGTATCTACGACAGAGAGATTGTCAATGGAAGCTCAAAACCGGTAGGAACGATGCCAGTGATATACTTCAGCGAAAGGCCAACTACTGAATACTATTCATGGGACAGTGGACCAAATTCCACTGTGCTGACAGGACTACCAGAGGGAGAATCACTTCATACTCTTGACATATTTGTTGAAGATGACGAAGGCGTTTGGAGTACTGCACGATATGCTTGGACCACAATAATGCCGGATACTTCCACTCCAACAGACACTACTCCTCCCCCTACCACATCAATAGACCCACTACTAATTGTTGGAGTTGCAGGACTAGTTGGTGTAGTAATTGTTGTAGGATTCCTTCTAAAGAAAAAGAAGGGCAGTTGAATGAATCGCCACTGAATCTACTCCAGTGGCATTCCTTTCTATTTTGATTATTTCAAGGGGACATAGGCACTGCTCTTTGTTGCTCAGATACCCGGAGAGCCGTGTGTAGCTCGCTTTATCGTGTGATGAGGAATCTAGAACTAGAGCCCAAAAGCACATCAATTCGAATAGAGCAATAATTTGATATATGATTCTACTACGATGTCTCTCCTTGAAATACCTCTCGACATTCCTTTAGAACTCTATCAATAGTTTGATCAGAAATATTTGCGTCTGAGAGAATCTTACAAGCATCTAACAATGCTTGATCAGAACCCTTCTCAATTGCCCTGACTATTTCCTCAACTCTATCATGGATAGTAAGTCCTAATGTTTCATCTTTAGATAGTCCCATTCGAAGCCATGCTCGTAAGATGAATAACAAACCGCTCCCCTTCGGAGGTTTCTTTTCAGGCTCTGGTTTGGGTATTATAACTTTCGAACTATCATGGATGATTTTGCTCACAAACTCTATGGTTTTCCTTTTAGAAGCACTATCACCTAGGTTCAAATAGAAAACAGGTGTATCGAGAATTCTACTAATGATTTCTTCATCATTCTGTTTTTGTCTGCTCACTACAATTATAGCTAATAGTGCATGTGGTATCTCTTCTTTCACCAAAGAAATCATTTTCTTGCTCCGGATGACATACTCAATAGAGATATCCACTGCAACAATCACAGCTTGTGAAGATTCTATCATCTTACCCCATAGGTTGCTAAATCTAGATTGTCCTGACAAATCCCATAATACAATCTCTGCATCCTCTCTGTTTGACCCTTTAATTATAACATCTCGAAATGAAGGAATGTCCAGACCGAAACAGAGTATCGCAACCTTGGCAGTCATGTATCTATCCTCCAGCCTGACCATTAATACTGTATAGAATCCATCTTATGACACCATCAGACACTTCTTGTTTTGCAGGAAGACCTTCTGTATGTTTCCTAACATTACTGTTTACCCCCTTCAATAATCAGACTCTACTCCTGTTAGAACACTGAACTAGACTATAGGTCTTTTCTGAAGATGCATTGTAATCAAAGATTCTTTCTGCGTTCTCGGGTTTCGACATAAATCCGAAACATCCCCAAATCAGTGAGCAAGTCTTTTGATATGAAACTTGCTCCCACTCATACGAGAACCTATGGTGGTGCAAAAAATCTGCACCAACTACTTTCTAGACTATTTCAATGGGACATAAGCACTACTCTTCGTTGCTCCGATACCCGGATTTCGGTGTGAAACTCGCTTCATGGTGTTTGAGAACTCTATCTATCTCCTATCCTTACTGTTAGTGAAAATGCAAGACTTCCTGATGTGACATTCCAATTCTCATCAAGAAGACGCATTGCCCACACTTGAA
>JAEORG010000193.1 GCA_016841005.1 Candidatus Thorarchaeota archaeon
GGGTTTCTCTAACAGCTGGGACAATGGAACTCACGGGAATTACTGGGATGATTACGATTGCAGTGGTAGTTACTCCATTCCAGGAGATGCTGGTAGTGTTGACAACCATCCCTTCCTATATGGGGCAATATGCCCAACAACTTCGATTACAACTTCAACTACAACCCCAACCACTTCTGAACCAGATCTCTTTCAATTAATCATTCTATCAAGTATGTCAATTGGTCTAGCTACTGTGGTACTCTATGTGATATTTACATACATTAGATCGAAAAAATAATTGAATTATTTACTTGATGTACACCTAGTCTATCGAAGGATTAAAGCTATCTTTACTACTCTTAGCGAGGTCTAACGGTTCCTCCCCATTCAACCATATCTTTGACAGTTGATACAAGGTCCCATTTTGGTGCATAACCTATCTCGTAATGTGCTTTTGATATGTCAATTAGATATTTGGATCCAAAGAGCTTCACTCTAAATGCTGTCAATAGCGGTGCATTCTTTCGATTGAATGCTTTGTATATTCCGCTCATCATTGAACCAAGACCAACAGCAACAGTATATGGAAAGTTTCTGTAATTCTTTTCGACACCAAGCTCATCAGCCAAGGTATCTAGAAATTGTCTGAAAGTACAGTCAAATGAAGCCACGTTGTAGGCATTATTAGCCGCTTTGCCCATATTCTCAGCACAAAGGACAAGGCAATTTGCGAAGTCTTCTCCATGACAATAACTCTGAGGATGGACTCCTCCTCCAAAGGTCACCATTCTTCCTCTTTTTAGAAATTCAATCATCTGTGGTCCAGCATACATGTCTCCTTTTCCAAGAACCGTTGGAGCTCGTACCATTGTTGCCTTTAATCCATAATCCGCGATGTATTGCCTTACAAGTTTTTCAGATTCCGCTTTGGATTTCTGATAATTATTCATGGGTTTCCATTCATCATTTTCATTGAGAGGTGTTCTCTTGTTTGGGAATCCGTATACTGCAGTTGATGATGTAAAAATGAGATTTGGAATTTCCTTCATTCTCGCTATTTCGAGAATATTTCTGGTTCCTTCCACATTCACTGAAAAAAATCTCTTCTTACTTCCCCATTCAGCCATTATTGCTGCATTATGAAATAACCATTCAGTATCATCAGGAATCCCCTGTTTAAGGCTCTCGAAGTTCGTGACATCACCTATTACAATACCGTAATTCATTCCTTGCAATAAATCAAAATTAGAATTGCTTCGAGCTAGAATCGAAACATCATGACCTCTCAAATTTAATTGATTAACAATATGTGAACCAACAAAACCAGTAGCACCAGTAACAAAACATCTGACCATCGCTATTCTTGTTACTATCAAATTTACTTCTTCTTGAACATTACTGCTGAACTTTATATTTCTACAATCATATTTGTAGACATGTCAGAAGGAATTCTAGTAGTTACACTTCCACATCTTCCAGGGTATCGTGTAGTTCGTGTACTAGGAACGGTTCATGGGCTTACAGTTCGGACAAGAGGTGTGGGTGGAAAGATATCCGCTGGGATAAGTGGTATTTTTGGTGGAGAGGTACACTCCTATACCGAGGAATGTGAAAGATCAAAATCAGAGGCTCTAGCAAGATTAAGAGCAAATGCGACGCAGATGGGTGCAAATGCTGTTATAGGTGCAGATTTTGAGACCAGTGATATCCTTGCAGGAACAGCTACGGTCTTTTCAGCTTATGGAACCGCAGTCATTGTGGAAGCAGAATCTTAGTTGCCCCTCAAGAATATACAGCAAATGGGATGACTTATTGAAACATTAAGTTGTCCTCTATCTAATTTTCTTAGTTGGATACATTTTTGTTGGTAGATTCAGGTTGATACCAGTATTGCTGGTGATCTATGTGAGCGAAAAGCTGTTGGTGATTATCTCTTCTGGAAATCGAGAAAAGGTTCTGACTGCATTAATGTATGCGAAGAACAATATCAAGTATGGATGGATTCCTGATGTTCGTGTGATGTTCTTTGGTCCAGCTGAAAATTTGCTAGTTAGTGATTCAGATGTAAAAACATCTGCGATAGAACTCGCCAACTATGGTACGCCCTTAGCCTGTAAGTTCCTTTCTGATCGAGATGGAATCTCGAATCACATTGAAGCTCTTGGTATCGAGGTAGACTATGTGGGAGCTATGATTGCAGATCTGATACGAGATGGTTATGTCCCTATGGTCTGGTAGAGTTATTCGTTTCTTGATTCTTCAAAGGGTTTCAAACGCCTTAGCGTTCTTTGCATGATTTCGACTAGTGATGGGTGAATATGCATCGACTCGATGATTGGGTGAGATGTTCCCTCTGGGGTGTTCATGAGAGTAGTAATTTCTTGGATCATGATAGGTGCATGAGGTCCTACAACGGTTGCACCAAGTAACTTGCCAGTTTCCGCATCAACAATTACTCTCACTAGACTAGGAGGGGCTGCAATTGAAAATCCTTTCACAGAGAAATCATAATCTGCATTTGCTACTAGTAACTTGTGGTTCGATTTCTTCGCTTCAGATAGGGTCATTCCAACCGTCGCAATTGGCGGATAGGAAAAGATACCTCTAGCTACTGCATGATAACTCATCTTTTTCAAATCTGAATCAGGAGCACCCTCCTTAACCTTAGAATAATTGTGCCATGCTATTTTTGCCTCTTCATTTGCAACATGTCGAAATTGGTGCTTTCCACGATCATATGCCGCGGATGCAACATTCATTCCAGCTCCGGAACCAATAACAATAA
>JAEORG010000194.1 GCA_016841005.1 Candidatus Thorarchaeota archaeon
TCAAGAGGGAAGGAAATGTCACAACATCTAGACCCCGCAAAGGAAAAGGAGCTTGTCGAGCTTCTGATGGGATTAACGAATTATGCAGACCTTGACGCTATCGCAGTTGTTAGCAAGCAAGGAGTAAAACTTGCATACTTTGCAACTGAGGATTCTGACACAGATCCAGATCTAATGGCGGCTGTTAGCGCAGCACTCCTTATGACCGGAGATATGGCTGCGGGTAAACTTGGACTTGATGAACTCTATGAGGTCGTTGTTAGAGGGAAAGATGGTTTCGTCGTTCTATCTCAAGCCGGAGAATTTTTGTTAATGGGTTCAGCAAGAGACCTCACATCGATGGGTTTGGCAGTTACTCAAATGAGAAAATATGCTAGAGAAGTCGGTGAACTACTCGGTCAATGATAGGAGATGAATGCTCGCAAAATACATTTTATGAAGACCTTAGAGGGTTTCATAAATAAGACGATGGTGTCATTTAATTAGAATTTAAAAGATTATGAAACTTTATTATAGAAAATAAGCAAAATGAGCGCTTATTTCTCAAATGCTTTTTGAGTTCAAGCATTTTCATTATATAATAAACTATAGTGATTATTTTTCATATTCCTATGTTTGCTGTGCCACCCGCACGCCAACACCTACTTCGTAGAGGTCTAGGATAGGAATTTCTTGAGGTGTTAACAATTCGAATTACTAAAAATCTCAAACAATCACTTATCATCATTGTAATTGCAACTATTTTACTACCAATTACAGGGCTGGTAACAACTGGTGCTGACATCAGTACTAGATCTCAAACAGTGTCCGTGGGTGAGCCCATTAACTCTTGGGATACAAGTACTACAGAGTTGATTCCAACTCATTATGCCGATGCAATTTATGATTCGAAGACTATTTCATTCATTGAATCAACAAGAAATATTCCCGTGAATAATGCTACTTCTCTCGACCAAATCTATTATCGGTTAGCAACAATCAAACTACTAAATCCATCATTATCATTGCTTCCGATCGAGGTGCAGAATTTCTGGGTGTCACAAGTTCTCTCGTTCCAAAGAAGTACTGGAGGTTTTGGTGACTGGAACAATGACAGGAGTAGTGTAGCTACTACTCACAGAGCCTTACAAGTATTAGACTGGTTAGGATATTCCAGTTTGAACACAACATTAGTCACTGAATACTTGGATAGATTACAAAACTCAGTCACAGATGGTTACAACTCATATTTACTTGATACAGATAGTGATGTTCATTCAACTTATCATGCAATCGCATCCTACCAGCTCATTGGTAGCTCGCCCAGCAATACTACTGCAGTAGCTGAATATTTCAAGCGAGCTCAGAATCCAGATGGCGGATTTGGTCAACAAACGAATAATGAGAAAGGGATATACTGGACTTCTAAGGTAACAGTAACACAAGATGCAATTTCCGGTCTGAACATCCTCATTGCTGAGGCTAATGATCCAGGTGCAGCACTAGGATTTGTTCAAGGACTTCAATTGATATCCTCTGGGGGATATGTAAATGATATAGCAATCCTTGATACTTCAGCGAGTTATACTTCATCAGCATTAGATACAATCTATTCTCTTGGAGGAGTTCCTCTAAATATCTCATTAGCGACAGATTATCTTCTTTCACTCGAAGATAGCAATGGAGGATTTAGACTCAAACCGACAAGTGCAGATAGATCTCTAATAGGAACATACTATGCAGTACAAGCCCTTGAATACTTAGGTGCGTTGCCAACAAATACAACTGCTACTTTGAACTATGTGATGAATCCAACAACTGAAGATGGCTATGGTGGAACACCCGGAGAAACTCCTACTCTTCGAGAAACATTCGATGCAGTGTTTGCTCAGGTTCTCATGGGGATCAATCCAACCAATCCTCAAGGTATCATTGATTTTCTTGAATCGTACAGAAATCCAGATGGTGGCTTTGGACTCACCACCTCTTTCACCGAGAGTACTTTGAGAGTGTTAGAAACATACGATCTTCTAGGAATCGCCTTTCCAAATCCCAGTGAAACCATTAATTATCTTAAAGGACTACAATTACCAAACGGAGGATTTGTGAAATCTTCCAGCGATACAACTGCATATATTGTATCAACATATAGGGCAATCAGAGCTCTCGAAATTCTTGGATCACTTCCCAATGATGTAAGTGGCGCAATAGCATTCATTAAAGGCAGTCAGAACGGAGATGGCGGATTTGGAGGATTCTTAGGGGACACGAGTGATGTCACAAATACTTACCGAGGCATTCGCGCGTTGCATATTCTTGGATCGTCTGCGAATAATGAACCCGGAGTACTTAGTTTTATTTTGGGTAGTCAGAATCCTGATGGCGGATTTAGAAGAAGTCTTCTTGACACCGCACTCCCAAACAATATTTCCAACACCATCTTTACTTATTCCGCGATAAGAGCATTGGAAATTCTGAATTCAGGTCCTTCAAATATTAAAGATCTCTATTCTTTCATCACTAGTGTTCAGAACTTTGATGGAGGATACGCAGAACATCCAGCTTTTACATCAAATATTGCCTACACATTTGTATCACTCTATGTTCTCAGACATTTCCATGAAGTTTCCGGATTCAAGATAGGAGTTCCAGATGATGCGAATTCAATTCGTTTCAATTATGACTCTCTATCCTTCACTCTTGAAGGAGCTATGGGAAATCTAGCATATGTAGTTACAAACACTAATAGCTCTACAATAATGAATCAAGGAATTCGAACTTCTTCAGGTGAAGTAGTCATAGATACAAGTAATCTATTGGATGGCACTTACATTTTGGAGATTCTAGCAAGTGATCCAACTGGAGCGGAAATTTCTTCTGAAATTACTATTCTTATCTCACGATCTGAAATTCCAACAATAACTACATCGGAAACATCCACAACCACGACTGATTCTCAAAACACTCACACTACACCAAACACAGGTATACCCATCGATGATTTGCTGGGAAACCCCCTCATGTTACTATTTGCAATAGGAGGAGTTGGCATAATCATCGTAATTGTGTTAATGAGCAGAAAGAGGTCCTAAGAGAGGAGTGGGTGAGATGAGTTATTCACCTATCAGAGTAGTAGTCACAACTGGACTACTACTCTTCCTTTTCGTTTCATCGATGGGATTAGGAATTGCACTTTCAACCACTTTGGATGAATCACCTTCTATTCAAGGTTCAATTCAAAGAGAACACTCATTTGACAAAGCCCAAGGATTGGATACAGGTATTTTTGAAAATGAATCGTTCAAGCAAAATATTATTGATTTTGTTAGAAGTGCACAGGATAATGGAATTCAGAATCTACCATCAATGGATAGTGTATATCATCTAGGTATGTCATTCTATTACCTTGATGCATTTGCGTATGCAATTCCTTCCAATATGATTGATCAAATAATCAAATTTGTTGATACTTCCAGAAATACAGATGGGGGTTATGGAAACTGGGAAGGAGCTAGGA
>JAEORG010000195.1 GCA_016841005.1 Candidatus Thorarchaeota archaeon
ATATTCCATTCTAATCACCTACGCTCTAAGAACATCGACCTTCCGCTCAGGTCGCCGCGATGCCCACCAGACGGGGAGTGCTGCCGCAATAATTACAACTCCTAAGATAGCAAGCATTGTTAGGCCTGATGAACCACCTAGCACAACGTTATATCGAATAATTCCAGAAAGATTCTCATTAAGCTGACTTACATTTCCAAATATCTGAACTAGTCCAACGAAGCTTCCCAGCAATAGCGAGAAGAGAACCATAACCATCATCTCAGCCATTAGAGTTTTGAATAACTGCCATTTAGTGAATCCTCTCACGGTAATCAGAGCAATCTCTGCATCCTTCTCTCTAAGAGTCAAAATGATCACCAAAGCGGTTCCAACAATAGCTAGGATGACCGCGAAAGCAATCGCTACCCATCGAATCTTAGTAATTCCACTTTGAATCGGTCGTGCCCAATAATCAGCAATTTCGGATGTAACAGAGTAACTCTTCGATAGAGTACTGAATTCAACATGCATGGCTTCTTGTAATGCTGTACCGTTCACATCATTCTCAGTATCAATTAGAATGTTTTTCGTTGCACTAGACAAGAAATTAGATTCATTCAAGAATGATTCTGTTACAAATGATGGATAATTTCCAGCTGAAAGTTGTAGAGTTGTTCCAGGTCCCTCACCTCCCATATTAACCAAAAATCCTTCAAGTGGGGCCTGATAGCCAATCATCCCGACTATGATGAGCTCCTGAGGGTCACTGACTAAAGAAGTCCTTACGAAGATAGAATCTCCAACACCGACTCCTAGGTCATTAGCAGTTGTCAGCGAAAGGATTATCCCATTATCATCAAGTTGATCCATCATCTGATTGATGTCACCAATGAACCAATATGACTCCCAGAATGCTGTTTGTAACCACTCATCGGGATATATTCCTCTAGTTTCTATACTTGTAGAACCTGTCCGTAAATTGAGTCTATATTCAGGAGTTGAAGATACCACTCCGGGATAATCATTTACAGTTGCCAATGCCTCAGTGAGATTAGCTGCACTAGAAAATTCTAGTCTGGCATCTGCTCCGACATCATAACGTGCATTTCTCGTCACAACATCATTCTCAGAATAAAGGCTTCCAACCGCGAAAACACCATATGATACAATCAGAGAGATCAAAAATACCATTGCAGCTGTTCTGGCAGGATTCCGTTTGATATTCCTAGTTGCCAATTTACCAAATGCACCAAAGAAACGATTTCCTGCATTAACAATAAGCTCTTGGAACCTCTGAGAACCTCTCATAAAGAGTTTCGTTGCACCGTAGAGGAACAGAAGAGGTCCAATATAGTTCAGAATACCATCAAGTCCAACAATTGCAATAACCACTATCGCGAGTGTTATATTTCCTCCAATATTTAAAAGTTGAAACAGCTGTGAAGCAGAAATTCCTAGAATCCAGAGTATCAACTTGAAGCTACCTAGGACGAAGGATAAAGTAGGTAGTAAGCGTTTGTATTCAGAGGTTTCCTCAACGTAGACGTATTGTTTTAGTGCATCAAGAATTTCAAGTTTGGATGCCCGATTTGCCGGACGGTAAACGGATAGTAGGGCAAGAATCATTCCAAGGATAATTGATAGTGTAATTGCACTGACATTATTTGAAAGAACAGTCACATATTCCAACCCAGGGATTTGTAAGACCATCCATGAAACAAACGACCCAACAAACACTGCAGCTGCACCAGCTAAGGCACCAACAATCGCTCCTTCAATCAAGAACATATTACGAATGGCACCTTGTTTGTATCCCTTTGTCAATAGTAAACCAATCTCTCGTCTTCGAAGATTATAACCAACATCACTTACCATCGTCCCTGTAAAGTATGCCATAAAGAAGATCGGCAGAGCTAGTGAGATGAAGGTGAAAGTCATGACAATTGAGGTCAACATGAAAGCAATCAAGGGAAATTGCAGATTGGACGTGACAGAAACATCAAATCGTTCAAGCCGGGATTCAATCCTGGTTTGAATACCTCCAAGTTCAGTCTGAGAACTTGAAATATCATAGGGATCAATAATACCAGAACGGTCGATAGAAAGACGATAGCTATTTAGAACTCCCATCTGAGTACGGTTCGTAATTGTTGAAGCAGCATCCAAAAGAGGTGCACCGCTTAGATCCCAGT
Source organism: Candidatus Thorarchaeota archaeon (assembly GCA_016841005.1). The sequence goes on from JAEORG010000195.1 coordinate 2,175, forward strand.
CTGTAAGCATCATGTTGTACGGAGATTCAAAGCTCAAACCAAAGGCGCCACGCAATACTCCAGCTAATTGATTCTGCTGAAGTCCTTCCCTTGCTTCCTGAGGTATAGAAACAAAACCTGCGACTGTTAAATTCCATTCCAGAGTTTCGACTAGAGGATAAGTTGAGAGTCCCACTTGTATCTTGGCAGGTATCACATCACCCACTGTAAATAGTGATTCATTCTCTGAACCACTTACAATGTATGTTTCATTAGGACCTAAGGATTCACTTCCTGCAAGAACATCTAAGCCACTGGTGTACAACGAATCCCATTCTATACTAAATACCTGAAAACGAGTATCATCAGAATTATTATAGTCATAATTGAACGCAGTCATCTTTGTAAAACCAGTTATTTCAGGGATTTGTCCAAGTTCATTCTCTATGTCATTTATTGTTGATAAGGTCCAATTGGATTGGAATGAGTTAACATTGTACTCATATAGCACACCCTCAAGACTGGCATCAAGTGCATTTCTTGACAGTATATCAGCTGCGACATTTGTACTTGCAAAGAACGCAGTAGCGACAAGGATACCAAGTGTCAACGCAACAAAGAGGCGGTAACTACGTACAACTCGTTTGAGGGCGTACCTGAACATGACTTCTCACATTCCTACTTTTTGGGGTGGAAAAACGCATATAAGTTTGGCGTTTGACAAACGCCAATAACAACTTGTATTTTGAACGTTACAATTTCCCCTCACTTATCGGCCTGTTTGAGGCAATATAAAGAGAGTGTATCATTCATCCATCATTTCAGGAAGTACGAGACCCAAACAGAGGAGTCAGATGAACAAGAATCAGACCTATAATATATGTCACACCGACCCATGGACCGGAAAGAAAAGTTGGATCGGTCATGGTGTGTACACCAATCAACCAATCAGAGAATAAGAAGAGAAGGAATCCAAGGGGAAGTGCAATTCTAAACGAGAATGCATAGCTGTTGAACCACTTGGTCATAGCAAATGCAATGACTGTCACAAGGAGAATTCCATAGCCTAGAATTCCGATACTAAGTTCAATCGAAGCTGGATTGAACACTGTTAAGAAAAAGAGAATGAGAACAGCAACTATGCAAGAGACCCAGACTAAGAGATTTCTTGTGATAACATTACGAGTCGCAGTCTCAAAAATCAGAGGAGAGATATTTTTCAGAGCTAGCAGATAGAATACATGCCCAATACCAAACATCAGAACACCATTGAGAAGAGGAATAGGTGTGATATAGAATACGCCTGCCATCAAGAAATCACCCACAGAGCAGAGAATCATTGCAACGAATAACAGAAGTGAATATTGTCTCCACTCTGCGGCATCACTAGAACGAACATCTACTAGATTAACGAGGGCAAGAAAGACAAGAGTAACAGAAGCTAGTAAAAACCAAGGAATCGTTACACCGAGAACTGCTGAAAGGGATAGGAACGCAAGTATCGTAATGACAACTAGTACTCGTAGGAAATCAATTGCAGACACGAAGAATTGTCTCACCATTAGCCACTATCCTGTGATTTCGTATATCCGTTGGACCATGTAAAAGGTACCGTTAAGGGTTTCGAGACCTGATTGTATCAATCTCCTTCCGAATACACTTCCTCTTCTTCCTGCTCATCTGATGTTTCAGGCCGAGGATTCCGCTTGTTATATTGGTAGGAGAGTCCAAGTACGACTACCAATGTGAGAATACTCACCGAAACGACGTAAGGAAGTGTTACAATGGGATCAAGATTCGTTACTGTATCGATTCTCAAGTCAAAGTTACGCGAATAACTTGTCGCGATATTTCCAGCAACGTCATATGATTCAATCCATACAGTGTAGGTGTGATTTAATTCAACATGAGGTAGTGTTACTGTGTAGAATGTTGAATTGAAACTCATCAAATTAACAACAGGGGATCCGCTGTCTTGTCGGATGTTTACTGTGACATTCTCTATACCAGAATCATTGTCTGTTACATTTGCCCATACAGTGAACGTCGGACTTTCGCCTATATGACCTACAATACCCCAACCATAGATCTCAGGTCTAATGGTATCCTGCGCAGTAACAGGTGTTATGAGCGTACAGACCATCATGAATGAAACAAGAATCAGCATCGATTTCAACGGTATTGATTTTCTAACGTTCATCTGTATCATAAAGAATGAAAGAGAATTCCCCATATTAGGTAGTCTGTAAGCGCAGAACTGCATATAGTATCTTTAATAGATAATAATGAAAGATTCTCAGTAACGGGTACCAAGATATGATTTGGAGGGGTAACAAATCGTATCAAGAAGAAGGAGAACACTAACAGTAGTATCGATCTTGCTTGTCCTAGTTGGTTCTGGGTTTCTGTTTTCACTCACAGGGATAATAGGTAAGATTGGCATCAGTCGGAATAATGGACTTGAATGGGCAGAGATTGGAAATAGGACCATTCTCTATGACTTTGCAATTTTTGCAGGACTAACAAGTGAGGGAATAATGGATGAATGGTATCCACTCAATAATTCCCGAATTCAAACTACCATTGTAACATTACCTGAAATTCCAGCAGAAATCACTGCATTGTGGTACATAGAAAATATTGCAACTATCGATAAGGTTCAAGTTAGTACGGAAAATGGTACTGAAATCCCATTCAGTCTTCGTATCATTCTTGAAAAACTCATGTCTTTGATGATCCTTCCAACCAGCGATTGGGAGTTCTTCGATAGTCATTTCTCTGATTCATTTAGGATAATGCATTCTGATGGGAGTTACCCTACTCACTATGAATACATCGGAGAAATGAGCGATGATACAATGTATTCCTTCACACGGAACTGGCTACAGCAACAGTCAGGATTGGGATCATATAGCTCAACAAGTTCCGGCGATATTATGAAATCCATGGGTATTCCAGAGTGTATCTATCACCATTGGCTATTCAAACATGCAGATGGATTCGAATATCAAATAATCCTCACCAGGCACAGAATGGATCCGATCACTATTGAGATTCCATGAGAAATATTGTGTGCTTCTTATAGGTTGAATCTGTAGAAGACTATAGGAGAGGAGTGTTTGAGAAGGAAGGATATTAGAATACACTATACAACACTTGAGGAATCATTCACTTACATCCTGACCTCCACAGAACGTGTACTTCAGTTGAGTTCAAAGAATATCACTTCTATTAGGTTCCCGCTAATACCGAACTGGTTCAAACTCAAACATGTCAATCTAAGTGACAATCAGATTGAATTAATCAATCTAGATCCGTTCTGTTCATTGAAATCTCTAGAGATTGTCAATCTTAGTAACAATCCGCTGAAGTATGTTGATGCAACTCCATTATTCTTCTGTGACAACCTCTTTGATTATCAAGTCAATAAGGGCGTTCCAGGTTTTGTATCTCCACTTGCTCGATTTGCTAGAGCCAACATTGCATTCATCAGTCATTTGAATTCAATAGGATTGGCATATTCATTTGATGAGATCGTCGCAGATTTTGGTTGGAAGAGAACATTATCGTCAATAAAAACTGTGTTAGGTAGAATCCAAGAATTATACTGGTTCTCAGCTCAAAGAGGATTACTAACTGGGTTA
>JAEORG010000196.1 GCA_016841005.1 Candidatus Thorarchaeota archaeon
ACAATTAAATTGCTAGGAACGCGATCCTTGCACTCATCTGATTCCTTGGAAGCTTCAGCAATGATTTCATTTGTTGTAGCCTCACCCAAGTCCTTCAAGATTCTGATTACTCTTTCTTTTGTATCAGGGCTTTCAAGAGATACTTGCATCGCTTTCACAATGAGTATAAGTGCGAAAATAACTTCTGCAAAGATAGCAACCAGTACAAATGACGTTGATAACCAGACCATGCTGGGGAGAAAAGTAAGAGTTAGACTCTCAAATAGATACCCTCCAGCTCCACCAATAATCAAGACTATCCCCAAAACTCTTCCAAGGTAGCCAGAGAGGAAAACGAGATGTCCAACTATAATCAGACTAAGACCGAAGAAGAGAATACCAAAAAGCAAAACCGGGTAGAAGAGTGGAATTTCAGCAAACAACAATACCATACTAACAATGAAGATCAAGACCTCTATTTGCCGCAGTCTTTGAGCCACCTTTGACAAATCCTTGTGTATGGAGGTTAGTACATTGTTCAGCGGAATAGGAATAATCAGACTAAACAGTGACATAAAGAAAAGCGCAGCAATCACACCAATGAAGAGGACCACATTAGCTTTGACACTCGAAGCTGCCATTAACATGGTTTCTCCTGGAACGTAGTAGATGCTATTCAACGAGATGAATACGAGTGAGCCAAGCAATATTCTGACTAGAATAAAAATTCCAGAGTTTCTTGCACATCCCCGTCTTTCTAGAGATAATCTTTGATTCATGTTGGTTTCCTTCTCAGGCAAGCTCACAATCAGAACTTTATCTCTTTTGGAAAATCTCAAGAGTTCGATAGATTCCATTTTTGCTGACATCCTTAGATTCACTCTACAAAGAGAAGCAAAAGTCAAAATGTGAAATGCTTTCAATAAATGCGAGAAAATGCGTGAGTGACCAAATATATGGTCAATTTGTTTCAGTATCAATATAGGAAGTGACAATATGATAGGACTCTATTCGATGACACATCGATGCTGTAATTCAGCTGCCTTTTCTTTTACCACCTGTAATCTCCTGCATCTTCAAGTTATAGATGAATATTTTTTCGGAATCAGGTATAAGCTGATTTAACTCAATTTCTAGAGCTATTCCTATTTGTTCCTCAGCTAATTCAACAAGCTGGTCTTTATGATACCGAATTCCAACATAATAATGAGCATAAGATGATTCAGGATATTCCTGAACGTATGCTTTTGCAACCTCCAAGGCTTGGGATCTTTTTCCCTTTGTGTACATACTACTTGCAAGTTGGGAATATGTTGATTCTGGAATAGGAACTTTGTAACCATATTTCTTTGAAAGATTCTCATAAAATGAATATACTGCATCTAATCCCTTGTCAATGATTTCTTCTGGAATGATATCGTCGGAATAAAGCACCCTCAATCCTTCGTATATCGCCTTGTAAGGACCGAATGAGTGATTCTCCAAAGGAAGCTCTACCCCCTTGAATTGAGAACTCATTTTCAAATGACTCGTTAACAGTGGAATAAAACCCTCCCTGACGCTTCGTCCTATATCCCCTCCCTCTAGCGATCCTATGGTTACTATCAGCGGCTTATCAGACACTTTTCTTTGTGACAGCAAAGATTTGGTTCTCTCTACATAAAGGTCTTCATCCCACCACAAGCTTGGACTAATAGCTAGATAAGCGGAGAAAAGTTCAGGATGATACAAGAAACTATGAATTGTAAGCAGTCCACCTAGTGACCAACCAGTCAAAATCCTATATGGATGCGTCCTGTATTTTTCTTCTATTAGGGGAATAAGCTCCTTTCTCAAGAATTCAATAAATTTCTCAGCTTTTCCACTTGTTGGAAAGTCTAAAATCTCTCGCTGCTTCGGGGCAAAAGTTGGTGTGTAGTCCCGATTTCGATCAACATTAACAATTCCAATAATAATCATCTCTGGAATTGGTTTTGTGTTAATATATCCACATTCTGACAAGAATTCAACTGCAGCAATGGCTTGTTGGAAGAAAAATTCTGCATCCAACAGAAAAAGTACAGGATACTTCCTGTCAGTAGCTCCATAGTTCTTTGGACATCTAATTAGAACTGCCCTATCTTCACCAAGAACTTTGGATTTGATTACTAACTTTTCTCCCACAACAATTTTCTTGGTCATCTAAATTCACCTGAACAAAATAATTTGACATCTAAAGTGAGTTTGGCTTTCAAGTTTCCCTATAAGAAACTTATATTCAGCAAAACAGAAACTGCCTCTATTTATGTAATATGAAAGGAAAAGTAGCTAGAATGATGCAATAGTCACTTTGCTTTTTCCTCATTTCTCAACGATGTTTTTCTCAAACAAATAATGTGCTAAAAGTGTAGACATTTTTTGGCCAACATCCTTAAATTCAGAACGAGGAATGTCCTCATAGCTTGGCCGGTTTGGCGGAGTAGATTGAGTGGTTTAGGTATGAGTATCGATGTAATGAAGCTTAGAGCAGAATTTGATAAACCCCATGACCTAATTCAAACATCTGATGATAAAGTTCTGTTCTTACGTAAATGGGAACCCGCAATACCGTCAAAGGCAGCAATTATTATTTTTCATGGAATAACAGCATATAGTGAGCCCTATGATTCGTTAGGAAGTCCACTCTCCAATGCTGGATTTTCTGTTTATGGTCTTGATTTGCGTGGTCATGGTCTTTCTGATGGGATAAGAGGTGATTATCCAAGTAAGGAAAGACTCGTGAATGATATTTGTGAAACTATTACGTTTGTGAAAAACCAAGGATTTACAGGGGTCATTCTCTTAGGCAGCAGTCTAGGAAACGTGGCCGTACTCGAATATGGATTGAATCGTTGTGTAGAACATATCTCTGGACTTATTCTTCTGAGTATCGGGAGATCAATTGAACCTGGTGCATTCCCCCAAATGTCAACAGGAGAGAAATTGAAGACGATAGGGAAGATGATTTTTGCATACAACCGCCCAGTCATGGAATATAGACGAGAGGGTATAATAGGTAAAGAGGATCCTTTGTTCAATTTCAAATATTCACCAAGGTTCCTGAATTATCTCAATGCACAACGATTCATGAAGAAGTATCAGTTTCCGGAGCATTTGGATTTCCCAGTTCTCGTTGGCGTTGGTGAAAAAGATGAGATATTCTCTGTCGAAACAGCACGAGCGTTCTTTGATGAAGTTCCTAGTGAAATCAAAGAATTTCAAATAATTCCTGGTGCAAAGCATGCTGAAACACACGCACTTTGCTCGACTCAAGTAATTAATTGGCTAAAGAAGAACTTCGATTGAACTATCAGGAACCTCTAGAAACATTGCTATTGTTTCCTATCTGTAAACTTCTCACGTAGTTCTCGTTTGAGTATCTTCCCTGATATACTACGGGGAAAATCATCGAGAAAGAGAACTTGTTGAACTCTCTGAAACTTTGCTCCAACCCTCTCATTGACCCATTTCATTAGTTCCTCTGGGGTAATCGATACTGAATCTCGCAGTACTACAGCTGCCACAGAAGCCTCTCCCCATTTTTCATCTAGAATTCCAAAGACTGCAACTTCCTTCACAGATGGATGTTGTGCAACAACCTCCTCGATATCCTTTGGATAGACATTTACTCCACCAGAAATAATCATGTCTTTTTTCCGATCCACTAAATAGAGAAAACCATCTTCATCAAGATAACCTAAATCCCCCGAATGAAGCCACCCATCTTTCATAGCTTCTGTAGTTAATTCAGGACGCTTGTAGTATTCTGTCATCAAAGTGGGTCCTTTTCCTATAATTTCGCCAATCTCTCCAACCGGAACATCTTCGTCAACATCATTCACAATTCTCATTTTGAAGAAAGGTGGAGGAATCCCTACCGATTGCAGCTTATTGGCAATATGCGTTCTATCTAAAACTGTTAGGAACCCTTCTGTTAATCCATACAACTCGTAAAACCGATTTGGTAGGAGCTGATTCAGCTTCTCTTTGACATCCATAAGTAATGGAGCGCCAACAGAGCAGATCATTTCTAAAGATTCCAGAGCCTCGACCGAGAAATTCGGAGCATTTAGAATAGCAATTAATTGTGAAGGAACCATGATTACATGCGTGACCTTCTCACGCTGGACTGTTTCAATGAATTCTTGAGCATCAAACTTGAGTTTTAGAATGAATGTTGTTCCAAGCAACATTGCAGGCATCATGGTAACGAAGGCCCCATTAAACACAATGGAGCCGGAATGAATTACTACACTCTCAGGTGTCATTCTAAAGCTTGATGCAAATAAAGTGGCATAAAACATCCTGACATAGTGCGAGAGCACGATGCCCTTTGGAAGCCCAGTTGTTCCACTACTATAGATGATATTATAGGGGTCATTTTCATCTATCTCTTCAACATCAGGTTCCTTATCGCTAGCTTCTTTCTTGAGTGATTGATAGTCTTGATACTCCGAATTTGATGAGCCATCAATGAGAATAAATTCCTCAACATTAGTTAATTCAGATTTAATCTCTTCTAGAATGCTCATATATTGAGAACTCGTTATGACAATCTTGGCATCTGAATCATTGATGAGTGATTGATATCCACGACTCAGAAGTAGTGTACTCAGTGGCACAGCTACTGCACCAAGTTTTGCTGTTGCCCAGTATAGCTCAATCAATTCAAGGCAATTTGGCAAGACTATTGCTATCTTCTCACCCCTTTCTCCCCCCAGTTTGTGTAGCATGTTAGCTACACGATTTACGCTCCTGTTAAAATCATAATATGTTTGGCGTGTGTTCTCAACTATTATTCCAACATGATTTGGACGATATTTGGAGTTCCTAGTTAATAGCATTCCAATATTCATTGGATGTGATTCTAGACCTCGAGGCACTCATCTCCACCTTCTATGGAAATACTCGACAATCTCCGATGGTGAAGTATCACCCGTAAAAATGTATGCCAATTTTGCTGACATCCTCAAATCCACTCCGAAGATTGAGTTAAACAGAGTTTGTACTCTGGAAATAATCAACTATTTATCCTGCTTTCCTCTGCACGTTCAGATAACTAATTCGAGAGGGAGAGATCAATGAATAGGTTTCACGTTACCGCTATCTTGGGTATTTGTATACTTTGCGCGGCTGGAATTCCCTTTTTACTTCCACGTACAGCCTATGTGGGGGGTGCACTCCCGGATCCACCCATTTTCTCAGCAATGATTGCTTTAGCTGGCATCATTGTGCTTGTGATTGCATACATATTCAAGCTCAAACCAGTACCAGCACATCAAAAATAGGCGGGAACTGAGAAGGAACTTCTCATGAAAAAGGATCCTAAGGATATTGTAAGAGAGGAATATGACAAGATAGCTGAACAGTATGCTGAATGGAGCAGACCAAGTTCAGAGCTCAGTAATGAAGTAAAGCCCGATGAGTTCATGAGTCACATAGTGTACTAGCCTACAGATTCGAGGAACTCTTGTGCCTCCTTCGAGTCTAGATAAAGAATAATCTTCTCCGAGTTTGAGTACTTTTCTAGAATCGGAAATGTCCGTACTTTCGCCCTCTTTGGATGATTCCAGATCCACTTCAGAAAATCTAAGTCAATCTTTTCATAGCAGCCTTTTGGAAGTTCAGCACGGACCTTCCCATGGTGTACAATCCTTCTTCTTATTACTCTCCAGAATGCAATCGGACGCGCTACTCGAAGATAAATTGCTGTGTCAGCTCGCTGTATTCTCTCCTCTAATGTAGTTGAGTAGTTGCCATCCATAACCCATTCGTCCTCGTCAATGAGTCGACGAACTATGGATGGCCATTCCTCTTTCGGAGTGGGAATCCAGTTTGGCTTCCAGTAGTGGGAGTCGAGGTGGATACATGGAATCCCTAATTTATCAGCCAGTTTTTCCGCGAAGCTCGACTTTCCTGAACCAGAATTGCCCAAGATAACAACCCGTTTCATTTCGTTAGATGGCTGAGGAGGAGGATATTTGAAAACTTTGGTGATAGGCCTAAGATGCATGAATTGCACAATTCTGGGGTAAGAAAAGAAAGAGGAATTCAAGAAAATCAAATAGCAACCAGACTAGATTAATGTTTCAAGAATCTCAGCTACGTCTTCAACATATTTTGGACAGTTGTTGAATACACCTTTTTCGAAAGCATCTCTCACATCTTCAGCAGCGGCTAGGTCATATTTGATTAATTCTCTGCAAAGCACTGAACCATGAAGTTTGGAAAAATTTTCGAGAAGTGTGTTTGCGGCTTGAAAGGTCTTCTCCTCCATCATTGACCCTCCGTACTTCAGTCCTAGAGCCATGATTGCTCCAGTCAGAGCTCCACATACATTTCCATTACTAGCTATGCCTCCACCAAATCCAGCTGCTATATTCCTGCAGGTTTCATAGTCAAGTTTTCCAGAACTGAGGTGTACACCATAGGTAGCAAATATCGCTTGTGAACAAGAGCCTCTCTGTTCATCCATTATCTTCTTTGCGTTTTCCACGCGAGTAGATGACATATGGTTGTGCAAGTTTGAACACATTTATACATTTACTGAAAGGTTATTATTATCGTTCCCACACCTTTTTCAAATTAACAAACCTGATTTGCTAATCGATTCGTAGAATGCTGTACGCAAAGCGATATCTCTTGGATCATGTGGAAATGATGTTCCGAGTCCATTGAGCACATATCCATAGCCTATTCCAACTTCTGGATCTGCATATCCAAATGATCCTCCTGTACCAGGCATCCCAAAAGAGCTGGGAGAACCAAAGGAACTCCCAGAAAGCCCTTTCGCAAATCCAAGTGAATAGCTTGTATTCATCTTGAAGGCTCCATCTTTGAGACCATGTGTGGGAGGAATGGCTGGACCCATTAGTTGTTGAAGAGTTTCTTCACGAATTCCAAGTTCTTTTCCCCCAGTAGCAAAAACACTGTAGGCGCGAGCGATTGCCCGAGCTGTACCTACCCCTCCCCCAGATGGAACTTCATAATTTCGAGTATAGATGCGATTCTCATCAAGACAAAACTCCGTCCCAACCAAAGCACGACGAAGTGGTGATCGAGGATTCATCGCGGCAAGAATCATTCCTAGACCTGCAGACTTCATTGCTGAAAAAGAAAATTTGATTTCTCTAAGCGGAGCGAGTCTAGAATTTGGAATATCTTCTGGCAAACCAATGTAAAAGTCGATACCTAAAGGAGTAGCAATCTCATCACGGAAGTATTGTCCTATGCTACGACCCTTTGGATCAACCCTTCGGAGAAGTTCGCTCTGGTAGAAGCCTAGTGTCAACGCATGGTAAGTGTGTCGTGTTCCTGGTTCATAAGCTGGTTTCTGCCTAGCTAATACTACAGCTAGACGGTCTTGGTCCGCAATAATCTCTTTATCTCCAAGTTCGTCAAATGCATACAATCCTGCTTGATGTGCCATAAGTTGCCGAACGGTGATTCTTTCCTTTCCATTTTGAGCGAACTCAGGCCAATATTTCGAAACAGGTTCATCATATTCATACAATCCCTGAGAATGCGCATGTGCCATGGCTAAAGCTGATAATCCTTTCGTCGTTGACCAAACAAGCACCATAGTATCTTCTTCCCACGGTTCTCCTGTGGCTTCATTCCTAATACCTCCCCACAAATCGACTACTTTCTCTCCTTGATAGTAAATACAACAAGCAGCACCAAGCTCATCACGAAGCTTGAAATTTTCGATAAAAGTATCTCTCACTGCTTCAAATCCTGACTTGACAAAACCTGATATCGCATTATCCTCGTTCACTCTGACTCAATCCTACTCTTTTTTTGATTTGACTCTTGGACGCGATGATATGCTTTAATATCCCTTTTGAATGATACATGGCTGCGAGGAACCGAATAAGTGTTAGAGCGCTTCAAGGGTTCTTATTTCCTTTCATGAGGTTCGTTGTTTATGAATTCAGGTAACAAGAGTACGGACGTCAAACGTGAAAACATCAAAGAATCATCCGCATACACGGAAATAACTCACAGATTCACCTTGCCGATCGATCTTCTCAATAATCTAGCTCCCAAACACCGTATTTACGGTCTGGTCGAAATTGATGTCACTAAAGCTAGGCGTTTCATTTCAGATTATGAAGAACGAACTGGTGAGAAGTTGTCATTTACAGCATGGGTGATAAAGTGTATTGGCCAAGCTGTAAGTGAACACAAAGAAGTCCAAGCTCTCAAGAAAAGCAAGACGAAGCTTGTTGTTTTCGATGATGTCGATGTCGGTATGATTGTTGAAAAGCAGACAAAATCTGGAAAGGTTCCAACTCAATACTGTGTAAGAAAAGCGCATGAAAAAAGCTACAGGCAGATACATGATGAGATTCGTCAAGCTCAAAAACTTGATTCAGGTGACAGTATAGTTTCTGGAAAACGAAAATCTTCATCAGCTAATTCTCTTCGCCGTTTACCAGGTCCATTACAGAAGCTTTTCTGGAGAAAATTCCGGAAAGATCCCATTTTGAGAAAACAAATGATGGGCACTGTTGGCGTCACAGCTGTTGGAATGTTCGGAAAAGGTAGCGGATGGGCTATCCCAATAGGCTTGCACCCCATTGTATTTGCATTAGGAGGTATATCCAGTAAGTCACAGGACCCCGCCAATCCAATAAATATTGGAGAGTATCTTAACATGACTGTCATGTTTGATGAGGAGGTATCATTTGGAGCACCTGCTACCAGGTTTCTCGCGAGGCTTTCCGAGCTCATGCAAGCAGGATTTGGGCTTGAACAAGAATAAATTGAATGTGGATGTGAATATCGAATATTGATGATAGAATACTTTCACGCGTCAACCTGAAGGAAAACGATACCAAATACAATTAGAGCAATAGCGTCGATTAAGCTACCTCGATAACCATCTGCATTTGAGGCGTCACTAGCTTTTAGAATATCTCCAATTGAACGATAGAATCTCCTTAGCAACTGCTTGCCATTTTTGCCGACATCCTTAAAACAAAAACCGCCTCCGATGAAATAACTGAGCCGGTTTGGCGGAGAAGCTTACGCGACAGCCTGCAGAGCTGTTTTACCTGGGTGCAAATCCCAGAGCCGGCTCCAATTTTCCGCAAGTTTCTTGTAGAAGTAGATCTCTCTTCTATGGCTGCAATGAAAGAGGACAAATATCTCATCAGTTTTAATCTCTTGATTTCATTAGCTGCAATCCTGCAGCTGCT
>JAEORG010000197.1 GCA_016841005.1 Candidatus Thorarchaeota archaeon
AAATCCTAAATCCACCCCCACCTGCATCTCATTCTCTTCGTGTAATGCTTGATTTAATACCTATTGAGATTCTAGAGGAAACAGGCCTTTTTCATGAAGAAATTATGTCAATAAAAGAACGGAATCGTGATTTTGAACCTTGGTTTGATGAAGAAATGTTGCCAGAAGTATTGGAGGCATTAGAAGACTTAGAACATCATGTTGAAACAGAGCAACCAGAACTTTCTGAGAAAGATTTTGATTCATTGACAAGATTAGCCAAATCACTTCTCTATGGAGGAAAAGTGCTTAAGAAAGATGTAAAACGTCTTTGCAAGTCATTGCGGAGTTTATATATATCGGGATTTATCACACGTTTAGATTTCTTGAAAGCTATACGCCCAGTACTAGATGAAGCCAACCAATACAGTTTGGTTTTCAATCTCAACTGGGCTGGAAGAAACTTACTCTTTACTGGAGATTTAGTGGATTGGAGTTTGATAACCACTCGACTAACCCCAGTGACCCTATTGAAAGTACCTCACCACGGAGGTCATGGTAAATATATCCAACAAACTAGGCAATTAACTACCCTAATTCCAACCCACCCTGCTAAGTCATCTCCATTGGCAATCATTCCTACTTGCTCAACAAAGAACCTCGAACCATGCTGTATCGAAAGTAGAAGTCCAGATCCTCAAACAACAAGATCCACGTTGTTAGATATTGGATTCAGTTGTCTGGATACTTGTACAACACTAACAAATTCTCCACTCTACACAGATGTGTATATCCATCCCAAAGAAATACCAACACCTTGGAGTATTCATCTCAATGGCTCAATATACATACATTGACACTCGGATTTTGTTGAACTTGGAATTAGTTAAAAGAAAAGAGAGTGGCGCCCCCGCCGGGACTTGAACCCGGGTCTAATTACATCTATTAATCTGTACTCTGATGAAAACACAACTTAGCAATAGAATACCTATCACACAAGTAGTGATTTAGAGGATATCCGCTAGAAAGCCTATTGCTCTTCTCAGGATTGAGTAAAATAGATATTCCTTCGTGAGTTAGATTCTTTCAAGTAGTCTATATAGAGAGTGTTAATGTACTTGGGAGCAATTGAGAGAGCAAGATTAGATGCGTTAGTGTTTGTGAATGAGCGACGGTTGGAATCTCTTGATGAGTATGTTGAAATCGTGATAGTATTCCTCACTGCAGTTTTCTTCCTTACTGGATATGTGTGGACCGATTTTTCTAATTTCTTCAATCTGTTTAGCTTGCTGAGTACAGTCATTATCTTCTTCTTTTACAAAATTGCGAAAGCCCTTCATGCAATCGATATTAGATTGTTAGTAATTAATACGTTCGTTCAATTATTAGCTATCTCAACTCTGCTTTACCTAGCAATTCCAATCTATCTTTTCCTGCAAAATATGATGATTGATTCATTTTGGATTATGCTTATCTTGGTCTTCTATCTCTCTCTCCTTTTCCCTCTTGAAGAATCAGGTAAATTCTTTGTTAATCGGGCTTGGCGATATATTGAGATTGAGCACGATGATGAAACATCTGATTTTGAATTAATCAAAAAGAAGTGTCTTAATTTGTCAGATAATCTTCAATTCAATATTGTGTTCCTTTATCTTGTGGCTTTTCTGACTTTGATTTTTGGTATTCCCATTGATATAATTATTGTTATTCAATTTACATTGTACCTCTATATTCCGATGATGGTACTGTATATATTCTACAAGTACTATCGATATCGGGAAGTAGTCATATTCTGGAGTGAAGAGAGTTAGCTGATTTGAGATAGTAGATTATACCAACGCCGGGACTTGAACTTGGATCATGACGTGCAAATTCTGTCATGTAACTCGTTTATGTTGAGGACAGTCCTTAATAATTCTCAAGAGAAAGTATGAAACATGACTGTTATTTGTCAAGATTGTGGACACATCGATGATACCATGAGTGTTCTCCCCATGCCTCCAATCACTGTAGGTAAGGTTCGAGGAATTATGTCAACTGATGGATGTATGGTTTGTCGAAAATGCAGAAGTGAGAACCTCATTAATTATCAATATGAGGAGTCAGAGTGAATCTACTATCAAACTGAGGTCATCTAATGAGTGGTTACTTTATCCTACATCCCGGGAAAAGATATCATTGTCACATATGCAAAGGTTCTGGAGTAAATGATGAGGGTGAGTATATTTGTGATCGTTGTTGGAGAGTAGGATTGAGGAGTCATTTCACACGGTCAGAACGACGAAATCTAAAAGGGCTATTTAAAAAACTAGAATCTCTCGGAGTGGAACGAACTCGTCCAGACTATTTTGCGGCAATTCAAGACCTGTTAATCAGGAATCATGTGAACGTACCTGACAGAACTGGAGGATACACATTCAAACAACTAGTTGGAATTGCTACCATAGTTTCTGCAATTTGTACTTTCCTGACATTGATAGTCACTTTATCAATTGGATGAAATGAAGTCTGAATGAATTACTGCAACTTTCTATCTCAGAAACAATGAGTTATGATCGGACCAAAATAACAACCAGAGTGTCAATGATGAAACTCAGTTTATCCTTAATCTTGTCTACATCATTTTCTTTTGCATACCTTTGTAATACATGGGTGAATGAATTGAATTTATTATTTAGTTCTTTGACCTTCGAAATCATAGAGTCAAGTTCTCTTCGAGAAATACCTGCGTGGTTCGTCAGCTCGTCCCTATGTTGTTTGAAGAAATTAATCAGTTTTGAGAAGTCATTGACTCTTCCTTTTTCATAAAACTCC
>JAEORG010000198.1 GCA_016841005.1 Candidatus Thorarchaeota archaeon
GGGATGGGAAGGTGGAATGAGGAATATGAGTTTGACTACTCACATCCCTAATGGTGTTCCAGAACTAGAATCATATTCAAATTCAGTACAATACACTTAGTGGATGTGGAGGTTTTGGAGTGAGGAATATATCACTGCTGGTTATTCTGCTTCTGATACTTGTTTCCAACCTGGGAGCGGGATACACCAAATCCACAATGGGGTTTCCTACAATTATGATTGGACACCAGAAGTTCTCAACATCATATACTTCTAGCAATCTCACAATTCAGTGGAACAGCTCAGATTATACAACCCTTTCAGATTTAACAAATAACATGACAATAACCTCAGATGGAATCTCATTTCTAACTGCTTTCAATGACTCTGGAAATAGCAATGACTTGAAAGTAGCCAATATCACATCAACGATGAGATGGGGTGTTTATGAGGACCATTCTTTATCTCTTGGTAACACTTCTCGATACTCAGTTCCTTGGCTCCAATACAATTACACCGGTCAATTTTCAGTTAATGTGACAACCAATAATGGTACTGTATATTATGATGAACTTGAAAATATCACCATAGATAATACATTTTCACCACAGATCCTTTCTCTAAATGTTGTTGAAGAAGGTGTCATCAAGAATGTGACATGGACCATCCACGATGGTAATATGAATGATGTCTTCTTAACAGATGTTTTTCTTTCTGCAGATGATGGAACTACATATCAAAGGTTAGCAACGAATGTTTCAACAATGTACTTTGAATGGAATAGTGTTGGATTTACACTTACTGACTATGTATTCATGATTAGAGTGAGGGATAGCAGAGGGTTGACAGCTGAAGCTAATTATAGCCCGTGGGGGCACGACGGGGTTCCAACTCCGAATCCCCCAATCATATCTCACCCAAGTGATATTGAGATAATTTATGGCGAAGAAGGTGTTGTAATAGAGGGGGAATTGATTTCTGAATACACAGTATCTTTCACAATCCGAAGAAATGATACCACAGTTCAGACTGGTAGTAGTAGTGGTGGAGTAATCACACAGAGTCTAGATGATCTTTCTCCAGGTGTATACTCATTCACCATTCAAATGGGGTATGTGGATCAGATTATTTCTGATACTGTGATTGTACGTGTTCTCTTCTCATACTCTTCAATTATCTTGGGTCTTGTGATTGGTGTTGGTTCTGGAGCTGCAATCGTGTTGGTCATATATATGGTTACAAAAAGAAATCGTGGAATTTGAAGGTGCCATATTTGGTCCGATTCCTCCTTTAATAAAATGGGTTCTCAATTCATTAGAGTGCTTTCTAATAGAAATCCGAATTTTAGAACTTGTAAGAGAAGATATCCTAGATGAGTGCTTTTAGTTTCAAAAAGAAAATAAAACAGTCATTTTATTAGTAACTTTTTTATTTATATAATGAGCTATTCAATTTAGGAACTCAATGAGTTATTTGCGAACACATCGCATTTTTTGATGGTAGTTGACAAATTTGATACAACGGCAATGAAGCTCTCAAACTCCGGGTGCTTTGTGTCAATGAACTTCTCCGTATATGATGACCTGAAAACGTGGATGGCAAAAGGAGTCCGGTAGGTTGACACATAATGAGCGATTTACAGGAGGAGAGAGTGCAGCGTTCTGACATTCCTATCCGAGATATAGACATTGATGATAGCTTCAAGTATGAGGTTGCAGACAGTATCGGTGGGGAGGGATTATTACGTTGCCTAAAATGTGGTGCATGTTCTGGTGGGTGTCCAGTAAGTGCAGTGACTGATTATCGTCCAAGAAAAGTATTAGGAAATGTTTTGCTCGGATTGAAAGATCAGGTGTTATCTAGTAAAGACATCTGGATGTGTGCAGCTTGCTTCACGTGTGAAGAGAGATGCGTGCAGGAAGTCAATTTCACTGATGTGATTACTGTCCTTAGGAATATGGCTGTTCAAAAGAATCATGCGCCAAAGGGATATTCTGAGCTTGCACGAAATGTAACGATTCATGGCCGAGTTGCACCAAAGACAAGTGCTGTAGACAAGCACAGAGAGAAACTTGGATTACCTGTACTTCAAGAACCAGCACTTGATGCTGTACAGAAGATTATAGAATACACAGGATTCGATAAGACCTTGCAGCGTCTTCTTGAAGGGGGGGATGAATCTTGAAATATGCTGTTGCTTGGGGATGCTTGGTACCACAAAGGAGATCACTATTGGGTTATGAAGCTGCAACTCGTAAAATCTTC
Organism: Candidatus Thorarchaeota archaeon; assembly: GCA_016841005.1. The sequence goes on from JAEORG010000198.1 coordinate 2,245, forward strand.
GATACTTTAGATATTGATACTGTTGACCTACCAAATGAAACATGCTGTGCACCTTTTTGGATGCAATCCCTCGATCTCACTACCAGTATTGCTCTTGCAGCTAGGAATCTAGCGAAAGTAGAGGAAATGGGATTGGAATTAATCACTCCATGTAGTGGTTGTTTTCATTCCTATAAGAGAGTCAATCATACGCTACAGAAATATCCTGAGATGAAGGAACGTGTTGATTCGATACTGAGAAAGATTGGACTTCGATATAGAGGGACAGTTGAAGCTCATCACCTCGTTGATTTTCTTTACAATGAGATTGGAGTTGATACCCTCCAGGAGAAGGTTGTTAATAGTTTAGAAGGTATAGAAGTAGGGCTACGTTATGGATGTCATATGCTCAAACCTCATGATCTATTGAACATTGAATACTCTGAAAGACCTACATTTGCTGATGAAGTCCTTGAAAGTATTGGACTTTCTAGTAAGCAGTACACAGGACGTCATCGTTGTTGTGGTGGACTTCTTAGAGGAGCAAATAACGAGTTAGCTGATGAGGTTCTTAAAGAACGTCTTGAGGATGTTGCAAAAGCCGGTGTGGATAGCATAGTCACAGTGTGCTCACTTTGTCACCTTCAACATGATATGGGCCAGCGAATTGTGAGTAAGAAATACAATTTAGAAGGCATGAACATTCCTGTGCTGCATTATCCACAGGTACTTGCTCTCGCTTTTGGATATACACCATCCGAGATTGGTCTAGATTTGCATACAATCCAAACCTCTGGCTTTTTACAGAAAATAAACGGAGGTGGTTCAAGGTGAAAAGCGACAAAGTAAGAGTTGGTGTTTTTGTATGTCACTGTGGACTAAACATAGAAGGAACCGTAGATTGTGCCGAGGTTGCAAAATATGCATCTAATCTACCAGATGTCGCACATGCAATTGACTTGATGTTTGCCTGTTCCGATGATGGACAAGAGAACATCAAGAAAGCAATTACAGATCACAAATTAAACAGAATCGTTGTCGCGTCATGTACACCACGAACACATGAACCTGTGTTTAGGGATTGTATTGAATCAGTTGGTCTGAATCCGTATCTGTACGACCAAGTAAATCTCAGAGAGCACGTTAGTTGGTGTCATATGGCTGAGAAAGAGAAGGCAACAGAGAAAGCGATGCGATTAATCAGAATGTCAGTTGAGCGTGTAAGACAACTTGAACCGTTAGATAGGGAAACAGTGCCAGTGATAAAACGAACAGCTGTAATTGGTGGTGGTGTTGCGGGTATCTCTGCTGCACTTGATTTAGCAAAAGCTGGGTTCCAGACTTATCTCATAGAGAAACGTCCAACTATCGGTGGACAGATGGCACTTCTCGATAAGGTATTTCCTCAGAATGATTGTGCGATATGTATACTTGGTCCTATCATGTCAGAAGTTGGTAGGCATCCTCGGATTCAACTTATGACATATAGTGAAGTCGATTCCATTGATGGATATGTTGGCAATTTCAAAGTGCGAGTACGGAAAAAGGCGAGGTATGTAGATGTTGACCTTTGTAATGCATGCACTGATTGCGAAGAGGTATGTCCATCACTAGTTACCAATGAATATGAATTTGGACTAGGAAAACGAAAGGCTGTACATATACCATTCCCCCAAGCGACACCTCATGCTCATACCATTACAAAACGGGGAAACCCTGGATGCAGAATTGGATGTCCTGCCCATGTGAACGCACAAGCATTCATTGCACTCATGAATGTAGGAGAGTATGATGCAGCGCTTTCAATAGTACGAGATTCCATTCCGCTTCCCGGAACATTAGGAAGGGTATGTCCTGGTGTGTGCGAAACGGACTGTGCAAGGGGACAAGTTGAGGAGAGTTTGAATATTCGAGCGCTTCACAGATGGCTTGCAGATAATGAATTGAGTGAGGGAACTTATACACCATTAAGTGTAGTTCCTGACAAGATAGAAAGGATTGCTATAGTGGGAGCAGGTCCTGCAGGAATCGCTTGCGCTGACAAACTAGCAAAGTGTGGATATCCAGTAACAATATACGAAGCTAGAAATGAGGCTGGAGGTCTTCTTAGATGGGGTATTCCAGAACATAGATTGCCAAGAGATATTCTTGCTGATGAAATAATCAAAGTGAAGGATTTAGGAGTTACACTCAAGCTGCGAAAGCGAATCGATGATTTATCCACTTTGTTCGAGGAAGGGTATAAGGCAATCTTCTTAGCCACCGGAGCATCAATTAGCAGAAAGCTCATGATTGATGGAGAGCAAGCAACAGGAGTTCTTCATGCTCTAGATTTTCTAGACCAAGTAAATCGAGGGAAAGAGGTTGTTTTGGGTAAGAAGGTCGTTGTGATTGGTGGCGGGAATGCAGCAATTGATGCGAGCCGTGTCGCAAAACGATTGGGTGCTAAGAATGTAACAATTCTTTATCGACGTTCTAGGTTGGAGATGCCTGCAATTCCACAGGAGATTGAGGATGCAGAGGAGGAGGGAATCAACCTCGAAACACTTGCATCGCCTGTGGAGATTGTGACCAAGGATCGTTTAGTAACTGGAATAAAATGCATCAAAATGCGACTTGGTGAACCTGATGATACCGGTCGAAGACGACCTATCCCAATTGAAGGCTCTGAATTTGAAATAATGACTGACAATGTAATTGTCGCGATAGGTCAAGGTGTTGATACAGCAGGCCCGCATGCTGAGCTTGAGTTGACTAAATGGGGTACTCCTGATGTTAATCCAACTACTCTAGCCACCAGTATGAAAGGAGTATTTGCAGGAGGCGACTTAGTTACCGCTGGAGGACTGGTCATCGATGCTGTATCTGCTGGGAGAGAAGCTGCTGAGTCAATTCATAGATTCATTCAGGGAATAGATCTCGAAGTTGATAGAGAGATAATGTGGAATATCATCCCACAAGAAGATCTTGGGCTGGACGAAGTCAAACCACGTCATCGAATACATGTCCCCAAGATAGGAATGAAGAGTAGAAGGAACTCCTTTGATGAGGTCGAGAAAGGTTACAATAAGACAATGGCTCTTCAAGAGGCAGAGAGATGTTTAGCTTGTGGTGTTTGCTCAGAATGTATGAGATGTGTAGAGGCATGTCCAAAGGATGCAATCGATCACTCAATGACTGATGTGTATGAGGAACTAGAAGTTGGTACAATTGTTGTTGCTACTGGTTTCGACATCTACGATCCTTCAGCAACGCGTGAGTACGGATATGGAGTATTTGATAATGTCATAACCAATGTTCAGCTTGAGAGGATGACAAATGCAGCTGGTGTTACTCACGGGAAGGTCAAGAAACCATCAGACGGAGAACCTCCTTCCAGTGTCGCGTTTATTCAGTGTGTAGGTTCTAGAGACCGTCGTATGGATCAGGACTATTGCTGCTATTATGGTTGTGAGAACTCACTTAAACAGGCAACACAAATCAAAGAGAAATATCCTGACACGGAGGTCACTCTGTTTGCAATGGATATACGGACCCATAGTCTGGGGTATGAAGGTCTCTATCGCAGAGCTCGAGAAATGGGTGTTACCATTATCAAAGGTCGACCAAGTGAAGTTGAAGAAAATCCTGAGACCAAAGCTCTGACGGTTCTCGCTGAGGATTTGTATACCGGTGAACTTCTTCAGAAGACCTACGATTTGGTTATACTTGCCTCTGCTATCATTCCAAACAAGGACACACCTGAATTCTCACGAATGTTGAATGTATCAACTGGTGAATATGGCTTCTTGACGGAGGCTCATCCAAAGCTCAGACCAGTGGATTCCTTCCGAGAGGGAGTGTTTCTTGCGGGTGCTACTCTAGGACCTATGGATATCCCCAAGGCTGTGGCATATGGGAAGGCGGCAGCTGCAGGAGCGCAGACACTCATGGCTCCAGGTCAATTTCAAGTTGAGCCCATCTATGCAGAGATTGACACAGAAGTATGTATAGACTGCGATCTCTGTGCAGAGCTCTGTCCGTATAGCGCAATAATTGGAGAGAAAGAAGAACGTAGAGTCATGATTGAACTCTGTCAGGGCTGTGGAACATGTGCAGCTGCGTGCCCGAAGAATGCAATAGATGTACAACATTATCGACGTGACCAAGTTTTGCCACAGATACGGGCGGTAACCCATCAACAGGAGGTCATCAAATGAATGACTCAAAATTTGAACCTAATATTGTAGCGTTTACCTGCAACTGGTGTAGCTATGGAGGAGCAGACCTTGCTGGCATATCAAGAATTCAATATCCGCCAAATGCGAGCGTAATTCGACTGATGTGCTCAGGACGAGTAGATCCTTTGATGGTCTTGGAGGCGTTCAAGAGTGGTGCCGATGGCGTGATGATAAGCGGCTGTCACATCGGAGATTGTCATTACTCTGATGGAAATTACAGGACGCGAGTCAGACATCATGCACTTTCAGTTGCGATGAAGGAAATCGGACTTCATCCAGACCGGCTCAAGTTACTATGGGCTAGTGCATCAGAAGGTCAGCAATGGGCTGAAGGGATAACCGAGATGACCGAAAAGATTCGAAAATTGGGACCAAATCCTATAGGAAAGGGAGGTAATCTTGCATGACTCAAGCTGGTGATAAGTCAGATTATCAACAGATGATCCCATCCGAGACCGCTCTAGTCATCGGGGGAGGAGTTTCCGGAATGCAAGCTGCCTTGGATCTGGCAAACCAAGACTTCAAGGTCGTTCTTGTCGAGAAGACTCCTTCAATCGGTGGAGTCATGGCAATGCTTGACAAGACCTTCCCCACACTAGACTGTTCTGCCTGTATCCTGACACCTAGACTCTCAGAGGTATCTAGACATCCAAACATTGAGTTATTGACCTACTCCGAAGTCATTGGCCTCAGAGGAACTGCAGGGGATTTCAGAGCTCGAATTTTGAAGAAAGCGAGAAAGGTGAAGGACAATTGCTCTGGTTGCGGAGATTGTGTTCCTCATTGCCCAATTGAAGTTCCTAATGAGTTTGACCAAAATCTGGCAGTCCGTAAGGCAATATACATCGGATTTCCTCAGAACACACCTCTAATCTATACAATAGATGCTGAGAACTGTATCAAATGTGAGATGTGCGTAAAGAGCTGTGAACGTGAGGCAATTGATCTGACTATGGAGGATGAGGAGATTGAGATTCCAGTTGGAGCTGTAGTTATTGCTACTGGCTACGATCTCTTTGATGCTAGTAATCACCATCGGTTAGGATATAGAAAATACAAGAATGTGATAACAGCTCTTGAATATGAGCGGCTCATCAATGCTGCAGGTCCGACAGGAGGTAAACTGATGCGGCTCAGTGATGGTCGGGTTCCCAAGAGTATTGGTTTCATCCAGTGCGTTGGCGCACGAGATGTTAATCGTGGTTCTCCAAACTGTTCGCGAATCTGTTGTATGTATGGCATCAAAAACGCTGTTATGGCTAAGGAATTGCAACACGACGTTGTTGAAGAAATCAACCTCTATTACTTGGATCTAAGAGCTTTCGGGAAAGGATTCGAGGAATTTGCACAGATGGCAAAGACTCGATTTGGAATCAACTTTGTAAGAGGTCGCGTTGGTGAAGTTACAGAAATTGCTGATAACAACAACTTACTACTCTCAGTTGAGAATACCGAGCTAGGTGCATTAATTGAGGAAGAACACGAAATGGTCGTTTTGTGTCCCGGGGTTGGACCTCCTGCAACACTGAAAGCGATGGGTGAGTTGTTTGGAATCAAATTAGATGACATGGGTTTCGTTGAGGTCAGTGATCAACTCATTTCTCCAGTGGACACCTCAGTTCCAGGTATCTTTGTTTGTGGTTGCGCGGAAGGTGCTAAAGACATCCCTGACAGTGTATCTTCAGGAAGTGCTGCAGCAATGAGAGCAAGCATCGTTCTATCAAACGGAGGTGAATCTCAATGAGCGAGACCGCAAGGTTAGATAATGTCATAGCAATGTATGACGCATTCTCAGAAGAACGACTCCGATGGTTGATTGGGAAGGGAGATCTACTTGTGCAAAGAGGTGAACTTTCTGAAGAGCAGCTTCACACGCTTATCGCAAAGACAGTTCACGAGGAATATGTACGTAGTCTTATTCTTGATGCAGTCAGGAATGGACTCCGAACTGTAACTGATATCTCCTCAGCTACAGGTCTTGAATCATCAATAGTACTATCAAATTTGCTTGCTTTGATGAAGTGGAAAAAGGTGGAGGTCGCACTACAGAGAGGACAAGAATATCTCTATGTACTCGTAGGAGAACATGACCAACTCTAAAGAGTGTGAAAAAAGGGATAAAGCAGGTAAAAATCCTGTTCCAAAGTTAGAATGATATCTAAATTGAGACAATACAATATTGAGTCGATTCTCTTCGTCTCGGGGGCTGTGGCGAGATGCATAGGATCTCCAAGGTATTGCTAGCCGGATGCATCCTCACTCTCGTGCTCCTCTTATTGAGCCCCCTACAGCCCCCGATTCCCAACTTCTCATCAGGAGAATCACGTCGTTATTTTGAGGTTTGGGATTATTCTCGAGTCCCTCTTGAGCAAACTCCTAATCTAAGGTTCAGAGAGTCCGTGGAAAAGGAGAATAGTGACCAGCTGTTTGGTTCAGCTCATGTCTATTGGTATTTGTCTGAATCTACAGATATCAATGAGATTAACGATAACGATACAATATATATTGACACAGATCCGAACGAAATATCCATCCTTGGAGAAATCGAGTTAGATGATGATTCTGAAACGTCAGTGATCAATACTACGTTGGGTGTCCTATATGGAGTCCTAATACAAAGAGAAGGCTCTCTAGTAATTCCTGATGGTTCATATGATCCTTTTTCTGGGCCTGTAGATTTTACTCAATTCAATTGGGAATTTGTTGACGGGATTGTAGAGGGTGACAACGTCGACATCGAAGTAGACTTTACTAATGGCGACTGTGACATTATGATTTGGTGGGCTGATACCGACAACTCAACATGGTCATACAGCAATAATATTGTTACAGGTCAGATGACTACTGGAGCGCATCCTGAGGTTGGTACATTCACGGCAGATCGTAGTGGAAGACTAGCAGTTGGTATATTCGATTATGATCGTACCACAGGCGAATTCACTGTGACAGTCGACACTAGGGTCGGAGTATACGAATTTGCCGTTGGAAATAGAGTTGAATCCAAGCTTCAATTATTTCAGAGTTCAAAGACTGTGTTCTTCGATGTGACTTGGGTATTATCAAATGGAATTAGCATGAAGCGACATATCTCAGGTGTTCGAATAGTAACTACCTTCAATCCAGAAATTGAGAATCTTAGAGTATCAGGAGCAGGTGCTGTGAAGACTATAGAATGGAGTATTAGTGAACAATACAGTTTCAATCCACACACCTATAGCATCCTTCTATCGGCAGATGAGGGTCTGACATTTCAGCTCTTAGCTACTAATCTAAATGATACAATATATGAGTGGGATTCTACTGGTTTCATTTTGAGTACATATTGTGTCAAAGTTAGAGCTCTCTTTGCATCAGGTTTGGAGGTTTCTGGGATTTCTTCCTTGTTTGATGCAGGAACAGTAGACACTAGAGGTCCTTTTGAGATGAGCAATACAACTACTGAAGAAATTGAAATCACACTTACCTATCAAGTTGATACATCTTCATTACTAGTTGGATTCAGTTTCGGAATAACACTTGGCTCAATTTCTATTATCATTGTTGTACTAATTCGAACCATTCAATATTATCGTAAGAAATCATAATCGTATTAACTGATTAACAGTCTGGAATTATTGCCAGAGCATCTGTTTCACTTCTTCCAAGATTAACATTCTTACATCCACATTTCTACAAAAAACCTGAATTTGAACTACGCATCCTTGAGATTTTGGCATTTCTTCTATGTCCAAAGTTAAAACCACTCTGTCGGAGGTCTTTAGGTAGATGCCTCCAGCTCTAATTATTCGATGGAAATGAGTTGAAGACAACACCTGTTCATCTTCAGCGACGTGGAATCCGTACTGAATAACATCATCTCGAATGTCTTGATGAAGACTCTCAACTTCACGATCAATTCTTAGAGTATCCTCAACTGATGGAAGCCAACGTGATTCCAAGTCTAATCCGAACTGAGATTTTTCTAATGGAGTATGGGTAGGGGGATTTGGTACAAGCTTTGGTTCTTCTTCTACTGATTTTTTCTCTGGTTCTGGAGGTGCCCATTTGTACGATGGATCATAATTACTGGAAAAGGCCTCTTCACCCGTAAGAAGAATAATGCACAGACAAATGACTGAAATGAGTGTGAATATTGTCATAAAAAGTTCAAAGTCAAGTTGCATTTCAAAGAAATACCTCCAACATGCATTCCTCGCGAGAACTGGCTTACGAAACGTGTTAAATTTTTTCTATCTTGTTCCAAGATTAGAATGATATTCATTAATTACTGAGATATTGTTGAGACAGTTCTCTTCGTCTCTGGGGGTTGTGTTCCATGAATTGCCGGTATAGAATTGCATCGTCTCTGCTGGCGATATTATGCATTTCTTTCTTGCTTTTTTCGGTCTTAGGAGCGCAACCCCGACTTGTATACTTACGGGGTGAGCAGAGTTCTCTATCACAATAACTCATTGCATTGGATTATGAAAAAAAGTCAGGAGATATTATCTCCTGAAATATGCCTCTGAAATCGCTTTGGTTGAAACAGGATGTTTCGGACCATTGCGTTTCTTTCCTGGACCAAGTTTTGCTATTGCCATTTATTTACCTCCTAGTCATGTAGGCATATCCCATAGCACGAGTAGTCACTACAGTAGTGTTCTTCTTCACAAGAGTCGTTTCATCTTTTATTTTCTGAATCATTGTATTTCAAGTTACTATAGAGTGGTCACTGCATATTGTAATTCTGAGGAAAAATGACCAATTATTTGACCACTTAGGGTGAAAACTGCCCACATTGCACGATTAGAGACAATCTTCCTTCTTTCCGGTGTCTGAGAACGAAAACAGAAACCACGAATGGAATAGAACCTAGAGCAATCACTCCAAAAATCCAGTATGAATAGTTTGTTGTTGTTTCGGATGGCATTGATGTTGTTGAGTGAATCGAAACTTCAATTTCAGTAGACGGCCCTGAGCCAAAATCAATGTTACCGGACGGCGCGTCAGAGTTCATGTAACTTATGATTGCAAATGCAGTATCAATTGTGCTTCCTATGATGTTCTGATGAATCGAGCTCTGATTTTGACACTGCAATACCCGCCAACCATTTGCATCGTGTATTGCAACGGAGAGCCCGAAGAACCGAGAATTTGACCCGATGATATCTATGTCGAATGAATTGGTAGCGTTAGTAATTTGATATACATGAAAGCCATAGTAATTTAGCGATTTCACTTCGTCTATTAGATCTACTTCAGAAACCTGTTGAACCATAATGTTTGGAATTTCTATCTCATGATATCCATATTGCCCATCATCAATTTCTGTGTTGTCAAGAATCATAGCAGTAATCCAGTCGAGATAAAGAGAATTGAATGAGATATTATATCCAGACTTTTGCAGAGTTGTTTCAACACCTTCTGCTCCATCCACTTCCTCCTGAACGAGGTCTTTAAGAATTTCAGAACCAAATCGGTCTGCTAAATAGAAGATAAAGAGATATGCTCCACCATAGTCTTTGGGGTCCACATCAAAATACACTAGTGAGTCGTCTGTATGGTTGATGAAATATCCTGTACGAGAAGAGAGATTGTTGTACTGGGTGAAGTATCCCGCGTAGTATGTTGCATATTCAGCAAGACCTTCCAGAAGGAAATGTACTTCATCGAACTCATAATTGAACCAGATGAGATGACAGAATTCATGAGCGATTGTACCAAGGATTTCGAATGTATTGTAGTAGATGTAGACCATTTCGCAATAATTTGAATAGATATGTTCGATTTCATTGTATTGAGAATAGTAACAAGCAGTGTTTTCAGAAATCAAGATTACTATCCGTGGGTCATTATCTATATCACCGATTAGACCATCTGGATTTCCTGTCAGATCAGTCACAAAGGGATAGATGGTCGCATCGAATTCGTCCTTATAACGCTCACATCGATTATTGGCTTCGTCTTCCCCCAATACTGTTATCACAGTGTCTTGCATATAGATGTAACACTGTTCTCCAATTGCCAAAAGCTGAGCGTTAAGCTGATAGTGTGTATTCTCATCAAAGTTATACTCCCAGAAAGTTCGAGTATCTCCGACATTCTGATGGAACATTCTTTGAGAGTCTATTGATACAACAGGATTTGCAGAATTTTGTTCGGTGTAAAAAGACAGCTGAATGTAGGAGAGTGATGCGAGTAGACTTGGAATTAAAAGAAGGATGATAACCGTCCCTAGCATTTTCAATAATGGCACATCCCGAAACTCAGTATGTTGTGTTTCTGTTGCAAAAGGGTATTTAGCAATTAGTCTCGACGCGATGAGGTCTGTGCAGCTTTCATATAGAGATGTGAATTGTGAAGGAATGCAAGAAGGTATAGTTTTCTTATTTCGGTAAATGTCGCTGAATAATTTCTGAGGAAAAATGACCGTTAGTCTGGTTTCACGGTGACCACATGCAAGAAAAGTTACTTTAATTTACTCTACATCTGATTGCAAATTAGTTTGGTGTTGATTAATGGGGACACGGAAGCAGTACTTCGATGAGCCAATTGTAAGAATTGGAATTGAGGACGCTCGGTTTCCCAAGATGTGTCCTATATGTGGTGCTGATGCTGAACATTCTGCACAAATTTTGGCATCACCCCATAAGATGGAAAATCCAAGATACGCGTCACGAAGAAAGCCAAGGCTCATGGCGAATGGAACAAAAGTTCTCCTGGTTTATGTTTGTGATGAACATTACCAATCTGATGAAGGTTCAGCAAGACCTCGAGTTGCTTGTACATTTGGTTCTGGCGTAATGACATCAATCTTACTGTTTGCAATTATGATTGCTGGAGGCGACTTGTGGGCTGGGCGTCCAATCAATAACGTATTCTTTTTTGTCCTTCTACTATTCTCAATTGTCATTGTGCTCAATATTTTAGCATTCAAACCTGGCCCCTTAGAATCATCAATCAAAGTAATAGGATTTGATCTTGGATTTAGGAATATGTGGATTCAATTCAAAAGAACTGATTATCGCGATAGATTTGTAGAAGAGAATCCTTTGAAGGTTGAATTGGTTCGCTGGATAGCTAAACTCTGAAATGAGTATAGGACATAGCGTCGACCGTAATCAGCAAAAGCCATCTTTCGTCACAAATCCAATACTAAATTAGATTCCCTATGGTGCCGGTGAAGATGAGGAGGCTTATCCAAGTAGTTGTATTGTTTCTAATGTTTGCATTCTTATTTCCCTCGATGGTATATGCAGCGCAAAATGAAGAACCATATTCATCCGATCAGACCCCTACTCAGACATCAGATAGCCTATTCTCAATACAATGGACATCAAGAGAGAATCAACAGCCAGCTGAGTTACAGGATGGTGATACGATTTATGGAGATCGAATTCAGGTCTTAGCTATATTCCCTAACTCCACGGAAAATCCTCAGAATAATATAGTCGACATTCAATGGAGTGCTTCTTGTGGTTTCAGAGAGAGTCGAAATGGATCTCTACTAATTCCCTACCCTGGATATGAACCATTCATTATGGGGCTTGAGGTAGACCAGTTGGTGTGGGAACGGATTGAGGGAATAGAAGCAGGAGACATGGTTAGGTTGACTTTATTCCACACAAACACTGACACTGACGTTCTAGTGTTTTGGGCTGACTCCAATAATAGTACATGGCTAACGGGCGGTGGGCTTACTGCATTACAGATGGCAACTGGCGGAACTTCCGAGAGAGGGCAATTTGTCGCGGATAGGAACGGCGCAATTATGGTTGGGATGTATTGTTATGATCACCAGAACGGAACATATAATCTAATAGTCGATACAACTGTGGAAATCACTGGAGAAACAACTGGCAATCTCGTTGAATACGAAACTTGGGGATGGGAGAAGAACGTTACATTAGATTTAGCATTCTCAGCTACTACAAGTCAAGGTCAGCTAATAAAACGTACTGTTGAGAATGTGACGTTTAACAACTTCTTTGCTCCTCAAATCAGCAATGTAGAGGTCATAACTGATGGTGTGCTACGATATGTGACTTGGAGTGTTGCTGATCGTAATTTGTATGATACTCACAGATACGAGATAAGGTACTCAATAGACGGTGGTCTGACCTATCAACTTCTTGATACAAACTTAGCTCGAAACTCCTATGTCTGGAATACTGCTGGATATGATGAACATGAAGTATGTCTGGTTAAGGTAACTGTCATAGATGCAGTTGGTCTAAGGGATTCTGCTATCTCATCTGATTTCTCCATTGGAGCAGATGCAATATTTACTGGTTCATTTTGGTATTCCGCTTCCTCGAGCGGAAACACTTCATACATATGGGGTACAGAAGAAAATGAAGTTTCATGGCGAGTCTGGATTGAGAATCATAATCCTTTGGAATACGAGATACTCATCGATGATCAAGTAGTAAGGACTGGTTGGACCAACGGTGATGAACTCTCAGTTGATGCGGACGGTCTTTCTTTGGGACTTCATCGATTCACGCTTGTTCTGATAGTTGATCAGTCCATTCGTAACAATACAGTATTTGTCGAAGTCCTTCCAAATCCGGAGTTAATTGTTATCCAATATATTAGTTCAGCTACTGCGGGATTTCTCCTGCTTGTTGTCTTAGTACTGACTGAATTCTATAGGCATCAAAACAACAATAGGGAATAAGAAGAAAAGAAGACGCTTCTATCCGAAGCGCCAATTTTCGAACCCACTCTAAAGATAGGGGATTCCGCGTTCTTCTTTAATCGCTGCTTGCGCTGCAGCTAACCTTGCAATTGGAAGTCGATAGGGAGAGCAAGATACGTAATCAAGTCCTAGAGAATGGAAGAATTCAACTGAACGAGGTTCACCACCATGTTCTCCGCAAATTCCAAGTTTGATGTTAGGACGTGTCATCCTACCTCTTTCGATGGCAATCTTCATGAGTTGACCAATCCCACGTTTGTCGATGCTGACAAAGGGATCGTTTCTCAGGAGATGATTATCAAGATATTCAGGAAGGAAAGTATCGATATCATCCCGGCTGAAACCAAATCCCATCTGACTCAAATCGTTTGTGCCGAAACTGAAGAACTCCGCAGTTTCAGCCATGTCTCCCGCACGCATACATGCTCTTGGAGTTTCAATCATAGTACCATACAGAAATTCGATGTCCATTCCAATCTTTAATCTAAGTTCTTCATAAAGGTCATCGACTATCATCTTCATAGCTTTTAATTCTGCAGATCCGATTGTTACAGGAATCATGATCTCAACTTTGACATCCTTTCCAGCCTTTATGAGTTCAGCTGCAGCTTCTAGGATTGCGCTTACTTGCATTCTGTACACATCAGGGTGAGTTAGACCCAATCGAACTCCTCGATGACCTAACATCGGATTCGATTCGTGGAGTGCCTCTCCTCTCTTCTTGACTTCATCAATGTCGATATTCAGGGCGTGTGCAAGTCGTTCTAGACCAATCCTGCTTTTGGGTACAAATTCATGAAGTGGTGGATCCAAGAGTCTGATGGTTACTGGTTTTCCATCCATTATCTCAAGTGTCGCTTTGACATCTATTTTCATGTGAGGTTTTAGCTCTTCTAATGCTGCGGCTCGCTCTGCATTTGTGGAGCTCATAATCATCTTTCTTAAAAGAAAGAGTGGTTCATCGCTATTTTCACCATAGAACATATGTTCTGTCCTGAAGAGTCCGATTCCTTCAGCACCAAAATCAAGTGCTGTCTTTGCATCCTCTGGGGTTTCTGCATTTGCTCGAACTCCAAGTTTCCTATACTTATCAACTAAGCTCATGAATTCCAGCAAGCGAGGATTCTTCGTAGAATCCATCATTGGTAGTTCTCCAGAATAAACAAGGCCAAGAGTACCATTAAGTGTGAGAACATCTCCCTCGCTGAAGATTCTTCCATCAATTGACATCTTCTTCTCAAATGGGTCGATCTCAAGTGCTCCTGCTCCAACAATACAGCATTTACCCCAGCCTCGAGTTACTAGTGCTGCGTGACTTGTCATTCCTCCACGTGCTGTCAGAAGACCAACAGCTGCACGCATTCCCTCAATATCCTCAGGGCTTGTTTCTTCTCGAACAAGGATGACTTTCTTTCCATCATTTGTCCACTTCACAGCATCTTCTTGAGTGAACACAATCTGTCCAGTTGCGCCTCCAGGTCCAGCTGGTAGCCCCTTTGTAATAGGTTCAGCTTTTGCCTCCTCCTCTGGGTCTAATATGGGGAATAGTAATTGCCCAAGTTGTTCTGGAGCAATGCGAAGGATTGCTGTTTTCTCATCAATTCGTCCGTCATGAACGAGATCCATTGCAATGTTCAAAGCAGCTGTAGCAGTTCGTTTACCAACTCGATGTTGAACAAGAAACAATTTACCCTGCTCGATAGTGAATTCGATATCCAGCATGTCACGCGTTTCATCCTCGAGTTTTGCACGAATCGTTTCGAGTTCTTTGTATATCTCAGGCATTCTCAGTTCAAGTGTAGGAAGATGTTTGTGCTGAGCGTTCTTAGAATCCTCATTCATAGGATTTGGAGGTCTTATTCCTGCGACAACATCTTCTCCTTGAGCAGTGAAAAGCATCTCACCATAGAACTTGTTTGCTCCCGTAGCAGGGTCTCGTGTAAACGCAACTCCTGTTGCTGAATTTTCACCTAAATTACCAAATACCATTGTTTGGACTGTGCAGGCAGTCCCCCATTCATCAGGAATATTTTCAATTCTACGATACGCAACAGCTCGGCCTCCACCCCAACTCTTGAATACGGCACCTATTGCACCCCAGAGTTGCTCCATTGGATCATCTGGAAATGGCCTATTCAGTGTCTTCTGGATTCGTTCTTTATACAGGTTACAAAGGTCTTTCAGGTCATTGACTGAAAGTTCTGTGTCTTCCTTTGCACCCACTTCTCTTTTTTTCTTTGATAATATCCATTCAAGCTGTTGACGAATTCCCTGCCCCTCTTCCGGTTGAACTCCTTCAGCTTTCTCCATCACGACATCGGAATACATAGTGATGAGTCGTCGATAGGAGTCGTATACAAACCTCTCATTCTGAGTAACTTCAATAAGTCCCGGGATTGTTGTGGTAGTAAGTCCAACATTGAGTACTGTTTCCATCATCCCTGGCATACTCTGTCTTGCACCAGATCTTGCGGAAACTAGGAGTGGATTCTTCGGGTCTCCAAATTTTTTCCCCA
>JAEORG010000015.1 GCA_016841005.1 Candidatus Thorarchaeota archaeon
ATTCTACTACTTATCGATTCAAAATTTTGTCTGAAAACTTGAAAGGTCATCTCAGCAAACTTAGACGAAAAGAACGCATCTCCTGCATCAAGATTTCCCTCTAAGTATAATAAAAGCTTGGGTTTAGTGATGGATGTATTCTGACGAGCTAGAAGTTCAATCAACAAAACTGCGATTGCTCCTCCCATTGAATGCGCCAATATACTGACTTGTTCTACCTCTTCTTCTTCTAAAATAGCAGCAAGAAACTCTGCTTGATGAATCATAGTATACGCTTCAATGTTATCGCTCTTAGATGAGTTGCCATGACCAAGCAGGTCAGGAACAATCCATGAGAATCTATCCAATGAATATGTTGTAAAGTGCTTGAGAAACCATCTGCGATTGTCTCCTAGTCCATGGATATAGAGATTCACCAGTTGTTGACCTTGATTCATGTGAATATAATATTCTATAGCTCCGAATTCAGTATCAAAGAGTTTTGTTTCCAGCTTTGCCATGATACTTTACTCAAGGTAGGCGTTTTACTTTACCTTTTCTCCAACCTCTAGGAATTACAGTTTGTGCATCCAGCATAAAGAACCTGAACTCCCCCTAGACAACCATCTCGGAAGACTGTTGTACCTTTCAGTTTGAGTTCATCAGCAAGTAAGTATATCCGTTCAATATCCTCAGTAGTCGCACTATTTGGTAGGTTCACAGTTTTACTGACTGCATTGTCTGTATGTTTCTGGAATGCCGCTTGCATTCGAACATGCCAAACGGGATCTATCTCTTGAGCAGCTTTGAAGACTTTCTTGATTTCATCCGGTACCACATCAATATGCTGGACAGACCCAGTCTTTGCAACTTCATGTTCAATCTCATCGCTCCAGAATTTTTCTTCAATAGCAACTCTCTCAAATAGTGGATTTACTTCACTCAGGTGAATGCCTTCTGCGAGCACTCTACTGTGAGCAATTGCAAAGAGAGGTTCAATTCCACTACTTGTCTGTGCTATGAGGCTGATGCTACCTGTTGGTGCAATTGTAATGAGCGATGCATTTCTCTTCCATTTGTTTCTGTTCTTTAAGAGTGCAAAGTTCTCAAAATTGCCGCGTATCTTGGCAAGCTCTGCTGATGCTCTTTCAGCTTTCTGTCGGATGAATGACATAACTTCTTCAGCTTTCTCGAGTCCCTCCACGGAGTCGTATGGGATTCTCAATTTCATGAGAAGCTCGGCAAAACCCATTATTCCGAGTCCAATCTTCCTATTTGCCTTGGTTACCCGTTCAATTTCCTTCACTGGGTACACATTGAGATCAATAATATTATCCAAGAAACGGACTCCTAGCTTAATCACCTCTTCGAGTCGAGACCAGTTGATTTCACCATCGGTGACCATTCTAGAGAGGTTAATACTTCCTAGAACGCATGACTCGTAAGGCAGTAAGGGTTGTTCGCCACAGTTGTGAACTATAATTCCATTTGCAATGAATCCTCCAAGTGGAGTTCCAACAATGTCATAGACGTCCTCCTCCTGAAGTGGAGTCAATGATTCAAATCTAGCTACAAAGTTCTCTTTGTACGGTCCTCGAACTTTTAGAGATTCTATGCTCTTGCCAAGTCGTTTTTGTTTGTAGTCTAATAAGAATCCAATCTTATCTCTAAACTCAATGATGTTTTCCTTGGAGATGACTAACTCATGGTTTGCTTGTGTCATGTAGAGCTTACTTGCACCTCTACCATCGGGCATTAATCGCATCTGTGTGTTTCGCCTATTCTCATAGATTTTCGATGCTATTCCGAAGTTGATCAGCATCTTTTGCACTTGATGTAGATTATCTAAATTGCTTTGAGCAAGTCGAACAGTAAATCCCTTCTCTACTCTTCCTTGAACTGATCCATCTGCAGTGAATAATCCCTGAAGGAAACCTTTCTGGCAATCCATTGAAGCGGATAACAATAATTTTGAAATTTCCTTTGACTCTAAATCCCACTCTCTTATTAATTTGAGAATTCTTCGTGACCTGACCACTTCTCGTTTTTTGGTCTTGATTATTACAAGATTCGAATCAAGTTCTTCATTTACTATTTTCTGATAGTGTTCAACTAACTTGCCTTTATCTCTACCATAAAAAGCCAAAGTGGCTCTTTGGTCCTTTCCAGTACTCCACCCATCTCCAACATACCATCCAAGAATCTGTCCCACACTAAGGTTTCCATTAGTTCCAAAACCACCTACATCACTTTGAAGACGTATCTTATCTCCTTTGACCAGTTCGTATGCTTGCTTCCACCCCTCAGGAGTAAGAATTCGATGGTCCTTGGTCACTTTGACTTGAAATCCCTCTTTGGTGTGAAGCAAGTAAATCATCTTCCTTGCTGTCTTAATCACGTTGGGAACTTCTTGGATATTCAACAATCCCTCTTCGGTACTTACCAGCGTATCTCCTGCTACACAAGGATTGGTTGCTTCAATAAAATCGCCATTTAGAGGATGTTCGTCATTAATTCTATCAATGAATACGAGACCAGGATCTCCAGTACTCCATGCATTATGGACAATTGCATCAAAGATTGCACGTGCACTGATACTTTGGACTACTTTCTTGGTGTTTGGGGTTACTAGGTCAATCTCCTTGTCTTTCTTTAGCGCATCAAGAAACTCCTTTGTTAGTGCTACTGAGATATTGAAATTTCTGAAGGACTGCTTATCTGATTTACATGAAATGAATTCCATAATATCTGGATGGTCGCAACGGAGTATAGCCATGTTAGCTCCTCTCCGACGACCTCCCTGCTTGATGATTTCTGTAGCAGTATCATAGACCTTCATGAAGGAAATAGGTCCGCTCGCAACACCACCTGTAGTGCCGACCGTTGCACCTTCTTGTCGCAGTCGTGAGAAAGAGAAACCTGTTCCTCCTCCAGATTTCTGCACTACTGCCATGTGTTTCAGTGATGTGAAAATTGAATCCATATTATCCTCAATCGGAAGAACGAAACAAGCACTGCATTGACCGAGTTCTGTTCCTGCGTTGAAAAGAGTTGGACTATTTGGAAGAAATTCCAGATTAGACATCATATAGTAGAACAGGTCGTCATATTCCTGAACATCCGCATTCTTGTCATATATTTTCTCAATACTCGCGACAGCACTGGAAACCCTTCGAAAGAGTTGTGAAGGTGTTTCTAATGGTTCTCCTGCTTCATTCTTGA
>JAEORG010000016.1 GCA_016841005.1 Candidatus Thorarchaeota archaeon
GATACAATACCTTTGAGGCCATAGTGTCCAAAGTCACTCGGGCAACCATTCTCACTACCATTAATCTTCACCACCAAAAGCTTTCGCCAGAAAATCAACTTCCTTACTTCCGGATTTTGATTTCTTCTCATCGCTACCCGATTTTATCGGAACAACGATATCACGGACACCCAACCCTTCTCCAGACCTAAGATTATAGAGTGTAACTAGTAGTTCATGATCGTTCTCACAGCGAACAATCATAGTTGGTGAGCGTCCTTCATTGATAATTCTTGCACGGATATTCTGTGCCTCTTCGTCACTCATCTCAATTTTGGCGTTGCTACTACATTCAGGACACTTGAAGTTGATTTCCATAGTGGCACGACCATGTGATCGAAGTCTATCGATGACCGATTATGAAATTCTATCTATTAAACATAAGGTGGTTATTATGGTCTACGAATCTTGTTGCAAGTCCAATATTCTAAACACAATTATTGATACTTACAATAATTGATTGAGTTCCATTTATGCAATAATCTCTGTTCTAGTTGTGCCTAACATATGGACAATGAAAATTCCTTCCATAACCTAATCCTTATGTTAGTAATCGTACGTGTTTTCATTATAATCAGGTGTTGAGAGAAATGACAGTCGAGGATGTAAAACGTACAGACAAAGGACGCGCTTTGATGCTTTCTAATGAAGCAGTTGTACGAGGTGCACTAGAAGCGGATGTCAAGGTATTGGCATTCTATCCTGGCTCTCCGGTTTCTGAAATAATGGATACCTTCGGAGAAGTTCTAGATCATTTTGGAGATTACAAAATGGAGATCGCTGCCAATGAAAAGGTCGCATTAGAAACTGTGGCAGGTGCTTCCATGGCAGGTGTCCGTTCTTTTACTGCAATGAAATCGGTGGGCATGAATGTAGCAAGTGATGCAATGTTTAGTCTTGCGTACACAGGCATCAATGCTGGCTGCGTTGTGTTAATGGCGGATGATCCGTTCGCTCATTCTTCACAGTCCGAACAAGATGCAAGGTATTTTGGAGAGGCGGCATATGTTCCTATGATTGAGCCAGCAAATGCACAAGAAGCATATGAGATGACTAAATGGGCATTCGAAGTATCGGAGAAATACAAGACACTCGTCTTGATGAGGACTACTACTAGAGTCAACCATGCAAGAGGAATGGTGCAACTTGGAGAATTAAAAAGGACACCGTTCAAGAAGAAAAAATGGAAGGATGTGAAAGGACAGTACTTTACCGTAGGTTCTGTTGCTCGTGCACTCAAGGCGAAGTTACTTGAAAAGAAAGAGGGTCTGATGAAAGACTTCGAAGAAACTCCCTTCAACCATATCGATAAAGGTGAGGGAAAAATTGGTATCATCACTGCGGGAGTTTGTTACCAACACACTCGTGAGGCTATGCAGAATCTTGAAGTTAAACTTCCAGTCTTTAAGATTGGTACGATTAATCCTCTTCCAGAGAAAAAGATCTCAGACTTTCTGAAAACGTTGGATACTGTTGTCTTTATTGAAGAACTCTCACCATATCTTGAAACTCGAATTACAGCCCTAGCAAAGGATGCAAATCCATCCGTCAAAGTTGTTGGAAAACGGAGCGGCGACTTTTCAGAGATGCTCGAGTATAATGTTCCAATCGTAGAAAAGGTTCTTGCTAAGACATTAGGGATTAAGGTTTCTCATGACTATGATAAATATCTGGAACGCGCAACTGAATTGAAAAAAGACCTTCCAGACCGTGTCCCCATCTTCTGTCCGGGATGTCCTCACCGAGGCACACTCTGGGCATTCAGACAAGCCCTCGATCGACTGAAGATTCGAAACGACATGGTCTTTAACAATGACATTGGCTGTTACTCCATGGCATTCCTTTCACCAAACGAATTCAGTGACTCAATGCTTGCAATGGGTGCAAGTCTAGGTGTATCAGCAGGTATGAGTTTGGTACTTGAGGACAAGATAATCGCCATGGTTGGAGATTCAACTCTTTACCATGCAGCACTTCCAGGGATTGTTAATCTGATTCATCATGGCTCGAACGTTACTCTGTTTGTTCTGGATAATTCAGTTACAGCAATGACTGGGCAGCAGTTCAATCCAAATGCTCCATTCGACGCTGGTGGAAAACCAGCAACTAAGATCAGCATGGACAAACTCTTCGAAGCATTAGGTGCAGATAGTGTCACAGTGATAGATCCGTATCAGACTAGGGACTGCATCAATCCAATAAAGGATGCAATCGAAGCTGATGGATTTAACGTAATTATATCCCGACGTGAATGTGCGCTCTATGGTGATCGTGAGAAGAAGAAACGTGGTGAGAGGATACACCAGAGTGAAAACGTCAAGGACACCTGTAGGGGACTCTATTCGTGTGTCAAAGAGTTTCACTGCCCCGCAATTGTCATTGATGAAGCAGATTACAAGATGATGATTTTGGATAATCTGTGTGATGGATGTCTAGAATGTCAAAAGGTGTGTCCTGTGGACGCACCACGTCATATCGAGGCGAGGTGAACGAGATGGAGAAGACATACAATATTCTATTCGCAGGAGTTGGTGGTCAGGGTCTCATGCTCCTATCATCAGTGTTAGGAAAGGCTGCAGTTGACTCAGGACTCGATGTCATGACTGGAGAAACACATGGTCTCGCTCAACGGAGTGGTTCCATCTACGTACACTTCAAGATAGGTAAACCTATCTCACCACTGATACCATATGGCAAGGCTGACATGCTCTTGGCAATGGAGGCTACCGAGGCATTGAGATATATTGAGTATCTGAAAGATGACGGGGTGGTCATAATGAGCAAGAATATCATGCCAGCAGTTGCTGAGACCAAGGCTGTCGCACTTGACAAGGATAAGAAGACTAAGTACTTCACACTCGAACAAGTCGAGGAGCAAGTGAGGAAAGTAACAAAGAATGTAATTGTTCTAGACTCACTTGGACTAGCAATGGAGGCTGGAAATGCGCGGACTGAGAACTCAGTCCTGATTGGCTCAGCTGCATCATGTCCCGATTTCCCAATTCCAGTTGAGGACCTGAGGAAGGCAGTGCTAGCACTAGTACCACCAAAGACCGTCGAGGCAAACTCTCGTGCATTTGACCTAGGCCGAGAGGCCGGGGGAGCTTGTCTTAGCTAGGTACCCCACTAATATCCTAAGCTAGGAGGACCATCATCACTTGCTTCTGTGTCCTCCTCTCCTTCTTCATTATTTGTGCTCTCGTTCTCCTCCCAGAGTCTTCCAAAGGTAATGAGAGCAAGAACTAACTCAGAACTGTGAAGTCGTTGAGCAAGATACTCTATACTCTCTGAAATTGTATCCCCATGTTCCCATGCTTCATAACATAGATTGATGACTGGATCCAACCGAGACTCAGGGATTCCAAATGCTTCGACTATACTATCCGCTTCATGACTAACAATTGTGAGCGTTCCCATATCAAAGACAGGCATGTCATTCACAAAGGTTCGGTCTTGCTGATTTCCTTATAATCTAGTCTTGTACTAATACACGAACCTTTTCTGAAATTGATTCTTGTCACTTGGTGTTGCAAGAACAGCGGTGATAATCCCTATTCTCGTGATTATTATTCCTATACGCTTATGTAAGGGATTGAGCAAGAATCAGTAAGTTAATACTAAACTATGGTTATGTGCATAGAATTATTAGAAAAAAAACTAGTAAACTTTCAATGGGAGGAGACATATGACTCATTCAAAACTCTTTAACACAATAATAATCGGGGGTGGCCCAGCAGGTTGTGCTGCGGCATTACACCTAGCTTACCATAAAAGGTCTGTCTTGGTTCTTGACCGAGGCACTAGTCCGATGCACTTCCATACTAATTCCATAATGAACTTCCCTTCTGCAGCACCATACAATGAAGGACGAACTCTTCTCAGGCAAATGCAAGGTGTGGCAAAATCAGCTGGAGCTATATTCAAGGAAGCAAATGTAGTTGACGTGTGTGGAGAATATCCATCGTTTGAAGTTAGGACAGCACCATCATATCGGACAAAGGATGAGTCAGTTTACTATGCCAAGACAATTATCTTCGCGACTGGAACTGCACGTAAACACCCAAAGGTAGATGGAAAGTGGAGAAAGTGGTTACCAGTAGCAAATGTTGGCAATGGTGCGTACTACTGTCCAGATTGTGAAGCTCCACTTTGTAAAGACAAGGACGTAATTGTCGTTAATACAGGGACAGTTGGAAGCGCCTTACATATTGCAAATAGTCTATCGCGATTCACAGATAAGATACGAATCCTGATGACAGAAGATGCATATCGACCTATTGAGGATCAAGACCTGTCTCGGCTAGATGAAGCAGGATATGAATGGATGAGAGGCAAGATTAAGGAAATTGATTTTCCAACTCCTGGAAAATTCCAGACTATTACACTTGACACTGGAAAGGTATTGAAATCCGAAGTATTTTTCGTAGCCTTCATCGCAGAAGCTAGAAGCGAGCTTGCTCAATCTTTAGGCGTTGATGTCGACAAACGAGGTAATATTGTGACTGATCATCGTGGAAAAACCAATATTGAAGGTGTGTGGGCCGCGGGAGATTGTCGTCCAATCACTCAACAAATCGCTATGGCAACGGGAACAGGAAACTATGCCGCGTTAATGATTAATCAGTTTCTTGGGAATGATTTTGAAGTAGAGGAAATCTTTGATCATCCAGAGTGCAGGACAGCACTCCACATGAAAGATCGACCACCTGGATGATGCGATAAGGCCAGCTCATCTAATATCTGATTCGCGCACTTATGTGGCCGGGTAGCTTTGATAATGTTAAAACGTCAGCTCTTTCTTCTTTGGTAAAACCTGCAGCATCACATATTCGTTTGTATGTTTCTTTCAAATTGACATCTTCCATTATGTCAGGAGCATAATTGAGTCGGTTGATATATGCTGCAGTCAATAATATCTTCTGACGATTAGGTACATCATTTCGTGTCATAGAGTTGAATACTACAGTATCAAGAGCACCATAGAGTCCTGCAATCCAAACGTTATGAATTCGCTCTGTCCAGACCTTTATCGCCAGGTCTCTCGTAATTCTTGTCATTTGTGCTTGATCAATGGTAACCCGATAACCACCATAGATTCTCTCGTATTTTTGAGAAGCCATAATGAGTTTCATTCTTAGCTCTGGATTTGCAAGAACCTTCAAAGCAAACCTAATGAAATTCTCGTTATTGAGGGCTTTATCTAATACTGCCCGAAGCTGCGGGAACATCGGAATCTTGGTCAAGTCATGTAATGTCTGTGCCATGACTGTGGGATTATGCTGAGGGAGATCTTCCACAAGGTGACGAGTAAGGAAATTACTTGAAGTTACAAGTTTCATGTCTTCCTCTGGGTCAAGGGGGAGATCTTTCACGACATCCTTTGCGGCTGTTTTAATCCGGTTTCTTAGATTATCCTCAAGTGGTTGCATTTGTTTCTTCAACATCTCTGCAACTTTTTCTGTTGCACCATAGGTTGTTGCACGAAGATACTGTGAATACTGTGCTAAATCTTCCATGCTGAGCTCTGCTATTTTCTTCTCACCCATGAAAGCAGAGTGCACTTTCTCGAGTAATTGGGATGCAAGTTGCAGATTCTTAATCCGCTCAACACTTCTCAAAAGAGCTTCAATATATGGCAAGGAGATCTCCATGTCCATAGTCCCACCAAATCCGGTGAGGATATCACTAGCATCTAGTACGTCGTTGATGAAAGTCTTAGTTTCAGGAGCTGCTGTTTTAGCGGCATCTTTGAGAAATTGCTTCAAGTTTTTATTATCCGGATTGTTGAGTAGCTCCTCAGCTATTGGTGTGATAATCATAGCTTGATCTGCATCACTGAGTTTCAGTGCATCTACATATGCCTTCATTCGCTTGAAGAGACCTTGAGCTGCGAGTTTAGCGATTACTAACTGGATAACATCGTTACGATATTTAATTTCAACAAGATTTGTCAGGTCCACAATTTTCTGGAGAGTCTTCGCTGTGGATATCATCATTGCTGCTTCGTCATTCGAGCCTATATCACACAGAAAGTTCAGACGAGTGGAGTCATCATCAAAAGCACTTGCAAGGTATGAAAATACTTCGACAGAATGTGGTTCTGGTTTGATATGTCGTGTGAGTTTTCGAATGCCATCGCCAAGTTGAATGCAAAGTGAGAGTGCTTCATCAGCCATTTCTTGATCATGAAGGTTGACTATCAGCTTCACTGCAGACTCACTATACTCAGATTCTGCGAGTTTGACAAATTGAGCAGCAGCGGATTCAAGGTTGCCTTTTTGGATTTCTGAAAGGATTGAAGTTCGTCGGTAGTCAACCTCAAGGTTAAGATGTCTGTAAACACGAGATGCTGTTTCAAATTCCCCTCTGGTATCGTATGCACGAGCTACCTTGGTCATGGGTTCTTTTGCATGTGATCCCATTTTCATGATTCCTTCAATCATTGCCTCTGATAGCCCCAGAGAGATTGCCATTCGGATTGCTGAATTCCGGAATCCGCTTCTTCGATAGAGATCAAATGCCTGAGTCTTGTCATCCTCATCTCCATCCTCTAATTTCTTCGCTCTAACTACTTCATCTGCTTTTCTAATTCTCCCTCGTCGTATCAATTCAGTAATTGGAACCGCCACCACAAGACCTGGTACTAATATTATCAAGATTGGAATTTGCCATGCACTTGTGATCAAGACAGTTCCTTGATACAGAGGTGTCGGAGTTGTATCACTCCCAAATCTTAAGAGAACCTGAATAGCAGCGAATCGTCCACCAGCAGTTAAATCAGCCATGGCAGGATAATATGTTAATGGGTTGTCACCAGGTTGTAATTCGACATCTTCAGTGACAATCAAATTGCCATCTAAGAGAATTGAAATTTCAGCATCGATAGTTGTGGATTCTCGATTATAGACATTAACACCAATAATCCAAGTTCCGAGTTGAGGTGAGCTTGGTATTGATACCGTGACGACAGGATTAAGTAAAGTTCGGGCAGGGATAGTTATCATTAATACATTATAAGAAGAACCTACTGGGCGATAGTCAAGTCTGTAATTTCCAGATAGGGATTCGGATTCAAGATTAAAAATTACAGTTGCATTTACTCCATTAGATGAAACAACATTTCCACTCTGAATTATTGAACCTGATGGCTCTCTTAACCAAAATTCAAACATATTCACTGCAACAGGATCTAAGTTCAAATCTATTAGACCAAAGGTTATCTCAAAGGGAGAGCCGAATATCAGATAATCATCGTGACTATTTACTCCTGTAGGAGCAATGGCTTCAATTTCAGCGACAAATTCTTCAAGTGTGTCTATTACCCAGTAATCAATTGTATAGGTTCCTTGAGATGCGTTGTTGGGAAAATCAAATGTCTTTTCTGCAATCCCTAATGCATCTCTTGCGATAAATCCTGAGTCAATAGTGTATCCAAGTGGATTAGTTAAATTGTATCCATATAATGTACCTGAAAGGGCTCCACCACTCAGAGTTACATCAACAGATGAGCCTATGGAAACATCAAAACTCGGGACCTGTGAAAGATCATGTTTGTCTATCGGTGTTTGAATCGATGCAACTGTTATTCTGTTGGTTAGAGGTTGTGCGAGCATGACTGCTATGAAACAAATAACAACAATTATTGAGAGAGTCCTTGCAGTCTTCACTCTTCATCATCCTCCTCATCTGAGTCTTTCAATTCAAATGTCCCATCTTTGTCAACCTCCAGTTCGAAGTCATCAAATCCATCATCATCTGGAGAACCATCTCCAAATGACATTGGTTCAGGAGCTGCAGGTTCTGGCGCTTCGGTCGTTTTTACCTCATCAGCTGTTTCGTCTTCGTCTTCATCACCGAAGTCAAACGATGTGACAATCTCTGGCTCTTCCTCGAGTTCTTCAATTTCTTCTTCCTTTTTCTTCGGAACAGTCACTTTCTTTTTCCGTTTAGCCGAAGGTTTTGGAGCAGGAGTATCTTTAGCTTCAGATCCTATCACCGTGTTAATTGAATTATTAAGAGCTTCTGGCGATTCCATACTTCGAATAAGTGAATTCAGACGCTGGGTTATTCTGGCAATTCCAAGTAATTCTATGACTACAATTGCAGTAAGGATAGCTGGTAGTGCAGTCGCCAGAGCAGTGAGTGTTATTTCGAGGACCTGCATTCTTCGTAACTCCCAGAGAGAGTCTTATCCAACAAAGAGCTTGATATTAAATCTGTTTCACATACAGTTTTACCCTCAATGTGTATCAGACTCCCATAACTCATACTTCCCTCTTACATTCCGCCTATTTACTGTTGCGACTCTCTTTGGCAAGCTAAATTGTTAAGTACTCGTGTTTACTATCTTTGCAAGTCTATTGCACACTCATATAGACTATATATGATGGGGCATGATTGTCAATATAGGACAATATAGCAATAGAATCCAGAAAATTGGAGGAAATTGGGGTGAAGGGAAAAATCGTTTTTCTCACAATTCTAACAATAGTACTTCTTATTCCAAGCTTGGGGATTTCACCGAATCAGATGGGCCAAATTTCTGAGCCATCTAACATAGCAAAAGAAAACATCGATACAAATACATCCTTCACTGAAGCTGCTTGGCTAACAGGATGGCAGTATAGAAAAGCGCATTTTCTCGAAGCTGCAACAGGAGCTGGAACAGGTTTTCAAATTCACATCACAGTTCATTATGGATCCGGAACAGATAATGGAGAACATGTCTACGTAAATTCGAATTGTCAAACAGACTTTGATGATATCAGGTTTACAGATAATGACGAAACAACCCAACTTAATTATTGGAGAGAAACATATACAGTATCGGATTTTGCATCATTTTGGGTAAGGGTCAATGATAGCCTTGACCAAGATGTTTTGATTTATCTCTATTATGGAAATGTTGGTGCTATTTCAACTAGCAACGCATCAGATGTGTTTGAGTTCTATGATGGATTCAACCGTGCAGACACAACAATAGTGGGCAATGGTTGGACAGAGGATGAAGGACCAAGTATAGGAGAAACAAGCATCTCATCAGATACCCTTCAAATCTACCAATACCAGGATTACTATTGTCATGTTGAACAGGCTGCACCACCAATTGCAAACTTTGTCCTCCAAGGGAAATTGGAGCATGGGACATATTATGGTTCAAGTTGGACACCTTCGATATGGGTATATTGGGGGCAATACTCTTGGTTTAGAATAGGAGCTACTTCGACATTCTATGCAGTGGGAAACGAAGGGAGTAATCCTTTTGCTTCAACAATTGGGTCTGCATCAAACTATGTCTGGTATTATTTCAGACTAAGACTTACTGACACAATGGCTTATGCAGATTATTCAGCGGATGGCACAACTTGGGTAAACGTGATGTCTCGAACAAGGTCTGCATATTGGGCAGGAGCACCATCTCTAATTATTGTTGGGAAAGGTTACAGCAGTAGTGCAGGATATCCGAATCTAGATGTTGATAATAACTATTCATCGACCTCCAGTGCTGGTACTCATCATGCAGATGATATCTTCATCAGGAAAGAGGCAAACACAGCAGTCACTCAAGGAGATTGGAGCAATGAAATCCAAGAGGGCGAAACAGCTTGGTTGAATGGTTGGCAATATCGAAAAATGCACACAATGAACGGCGCTGTGGGAGCAGGCACAGGTTATCAGATGAGGATCATAGCACACTATGGATTTGGAGAGGATTCTGGAGAAGATGTATATCTAAATGGAAGATGTAATCCAGATTTTAGTGATGTAAGGTTCACAGATATCTCAAATGGTCTAGAACTGAATCATTGGAGAGAGACCTACGGCGATTCAGACTACGCAATTTTCTGGGTGAAAATACCGTATAATCTTGATTATGATCAGTCATTCTACATGTATTATGGAAACATCTGGGCGACAACTACGAGTAATGGGGATTCCACGTTCATCTTCTTTGACGATTTTAATACATTAGATACAACTAACAAATGGACAGTTTATGACAGCGGATATTCCATAAGCAGTAGTATTCTCAATATGTACACTTCTGGAAACACAGCAAAAATTTACAGTAAACCTACATTTGGACCAGGTATTGCATTTCATGCATATGCATACTATCGGGATGTTCGTTGCTTGGGCATGGTTGAAACACAAATATCTGGAGAAACCGAGTTCAATGGGGACGTCGCTACTTTTGCAACTGAACCAGCACAACAACTTGATGTTGAGAATGAGGGAGTCCCAGATTTTGCATCTGTTGTATTATCAGAGAGTACTTGGCAAACATTATCTATAAGGTGGTATTCAGCATCAAAATTAGAAGCATTCATTGATGACTCAAAAGTTTCAACTCATACCACAAGTGTTCCTGATGGAATTCCAGAGATTCCAATCTATTATTACATCTATAGTGGGGACGCAAGTGAGTATCTTCGAGTTGATTGGAACTTCATAAGGAAATGTATAGAGAGTGAACCAACTCATGGTGATTGGGGACTGCAAGAATTTCAACCTCAATCTGGCTTACCAACTGGATGGTTAGATGGCTGGGATTATCGTAAGTTGCTAAAAATTAATAGTGGAGTTGGAGTAGGAACTGACTATCAGATTAGATTGAGAGTGTTTTATGGAAGCGGAACAGATAGTTCTTACAACGTCTATTGCTATTCTCATGTTAATCCCGATTTCAGTGACTTGAGGTTTACATCAACCAATGACACATCTTTACTAGACTATTGGGTTGAATCATATGTAGATTCGAGCTACGCATGGGTCTGGGTCGAAGTAAGCAGCGATTTAGATTTAGATCAGACCATCTGTATGTATTATGGAAATCACAACGCTCAAAGTGCCTCAAATGGAACTGCAACTTTTCTCCTCTTTGATGATTTTGAGGACGGAGTTCTATCAGGATGGACTGTAGATAATCCATTAGGTTCTGTTTCAGAATCAAGTGGAGTTATGACTATTACGATACCCTCAGGTACTCAAGCGGATTGGTGGTCAGGAACAACCGAGAATGCACCTATTGTATATCAAGCAGCTCCCGCAGGAAACTGGATTGCTGAAACACGACTCAATGCATATACTGTGAGACTGAACACTCAAGCAGGTATTATGATCTACGAGGATAGGGATAATGCATTTCTTTGGGGGAGGTACTATTCATCTAGCTACAACGATTACAAATGTGAATACATCTTAAGTGATGCAGGATATAGATCTAATACATACTCCACAACAACTCTACCATCAACACTTCAGATCGATAATTACGGAAGTGGTCGTACATATCGAATAAGTACCAATGCTGGTATTTCATATGGAACTGTCATGTCGTCAAGTGCGGTTAATCCAACCAATATTGGTTTGTTTGCTAAGAATTGGGCTACTAATCAGATTGATGCACCTTTCGAATGGATATATATTAGAAAACGGGCTACGACCGCGCCATCCTTTGACATCTGGTCTTCTGAACAATCTGCAACCTTGGACAATTGGCAATTCTATAAATCGCACAATATTACTGCGACATCAGGAGTAGCTTCAGGGTATCAAGTTAGAATAAAGGTGAACTATGGATCTGGAACAGACTTTGGAGAGAATGTCTACTGCAATTCACGGTGTCAGAGTGATTTTGATGACATCAGATTTACTGATGATTCTAGACTTAACCAGCTTGATTATTGGATGGAATCGATGGTACCCAATAGTTATGCAATCTTCTGGGTAGAATTATGGACAGACCTTACTGTTGACAGAACCCTCTACATGTTTTACGGGAATCCAAATGTGAACTCAACAAGCAACGGATTCAACACGATGTCAAGATGGGCCAGCTATAATACAGGAGACTCTGAATCCACTCAATCAACATATACGTATCTTGGAGGCACAACGGTTACCACGCAAGAGATGCTCTTTATGTCAATTAGTGCATCTTCATACACTCAATACAGAGTGTTCACACAATCTCTTTCGAATGATGACCGCTTTATGCGAATCAGATTCCAGCCTCACAACTTGGGAAATAACATGTACAGATTTCAACCAGGTATGTATGTGTATCAGACTTCGAGTCTACAGGGTTCAACATACTGGGCCGATGGACTTGTATGGTCTACAGCAGGTCTATATCTCTATTATACCGCTAATAGCGGTGGTGCGGTAGATATTATTCAAATCACATCTGCAATTCCGACTGAAGACCATTGGTATGATGTCGAGTTTTCAATATCAGGAACTCAATGTTCTGTATCAGTTTACAATGAAAACACCTCATCGATTATAGTTGATACAACGGTTACAGTCTATAATCATGATTCTACTACTCTCTATGCCGCCTTTGGTCAATATGCTGGATCAAACCCAGGCACAGTAGAAGGATGGTATGATGACTTCTATATTAGAAAATACCACACGCCTGAACCAGGACATGGAATCTGGGGTAAAGAAACTGTAAACGACGCAGCAGGAACTGATGCTCCTATCATGATTCAATCGAACTCAGACTTCAGTAGTTACACATCTGTAGGAGATGGAACTAGCATTAATCCCTACATTCTAAGTGACTATTACATTTCCACGTTTGGCACTTGTATTTCTATTACCAATACAACTTCGTATTTCATAATTGCTAACTCTACCCTAAAGTCAGGTCTAACAAGCTCTTATGGAATCGGTATTGATCTTCTTAATGTAAGTAATGGCTGGATTAACAATAATGCGATTGAACTAAAAAGAACAGCAATTAATATTCAGAATTGCACTGATGTATACATTGGAAATTGCACAATCCAGGATAGCATTGATGGTATATTTGTAGGTATGAGTTCATTCAATACCACGATTTGGCATAACCGCATCGATGCATCAACTAACAGTTCAGTTCATCTCGATTCGGCCTCATACACAAACATCACAATGAATGAATTTTCAAATTCTGGAATTCAGATGATGGGTGACTTTGAAGAGAGCTGGCAACATGAGGTGACATCAAATAATATCGACAGTGTTCCGATTCTCTATCTCTGGAACCAGATAGATCAAACCCATAATGTCAGTGATTACTCACAAGTTATCCTAGCTAAATGCAAGAATATTACTCTAACCAGTGGAAGATTCATTGATGTCGCTACTGGAATATCTTTGGCATTTACAAATGATTCATTGGTCTATGACAACTTTGTTGGAGGAAGCACATTCTACTCACTATTCGATAATCGGGGATACAACAATATTTGGGCAAACAACACAGCGTGCAATGGGAGAGGGGTTGGAATGTATCTTCTCGGAGTCACAGGTGCAGAGTTAGTGAATAACACAGTATATGGTCAAGATGTGTTCGGAATACAGGTGGAAAACTCAACAGCTGTTGATTCAACTGGTATTAGTGTTTGGCAAAACCGTGTTGGATACAATACTTTGAGTAATGCACTCGATAATGGAGCTACTAACTTATGGGATGATGATATCTCGATTGGAAACGACTGGGCAGACTACCCTGGTAGCGGTGTGTACAATATATCGGGAACTGCAGGCAGTGTTGATAGATATCCCGGGCAATTAACGAACATACTTCCTTCTATTAATAGTCCGCCCAATAAGACAATAGAAGTAGCCACGAGTGGAAATAACATAACTTGGCAAACAGATTCATCTTACCCAGATTATTATGAAGTATTTAGAGATGATTCGCTGGTTGAAACTGGTGATTGGTTTAGCGGAACGTTGTCGATAGAAGTTGATGGTCTCGGAGTTGGAGATTATAACTACACGATATTCGTCTTTGATTATGTTGGATTTAATGCATCTGACTCTGTCATACTTACAGTTGAGGATACAACGCCACCCGCAATCGATACACCATTGCAGATTACATACGATTATGGAACTGTTGGTAACTCGCTTACATGGAACGTGACTGATCCATACCCATCCAATTATACTGTCTACATTGATCACGTGAGTACCTACACAGGATATCATACGTTAGTTTCACAGTCAATAACTGCAAATGTCGACTCTCTGGTACTAGGAGTTCACAATGTCACACTTTACATTGAAGATGCCTTTGGAAATGATGCTTCATCAACTGTCAATGTGACTGTGAAGGACGGTACCAGTCCTCTCATCGACTCGCCAAGTGACATCTATTATGAATTTGGTATGGTTAACATAAATGTCACTTGGAATCCTACTGACCTCTTCCCATCATCCTATGAAATCTTTAGAGACAGCTCTTCAATTCTGTCAGATGTTTGGGACGGCGGAGCAGTATCTGTTCCTGTGACGTCACTGGCTTTGGGAACCTATAATTATACAATCTTGATTACTGATGTAGGTTCTAATAATGTTACAGACCAAGTGAATGTCACGGTAGAACCAGCAGTTGCTCCTGCTATCACTCCAGCAATTGACTTCTGGTATGAAGTTGATACATACAACAATTTTGTAGATTGGTCAGTTTGGGATCGCCATCCAGCATTATATGAAATCTATAGGAACAATTCACGATTAATCTCAACTACTTGGGATGGCTCGAATATATCGAGGAATGTTGATGGATTAGCTCCTGGGAATATTTACAACTTCACATTACTATTGCAGGACCAGCTTGGTAACAACTCAACTGACACCGCCTGGGTTAGAGTACGAGACCTTACTGCACCAACCATAACCACACCTAGTGACCAGTCATTTGAGAGTGGGATTCAAGGGCAAGTAGTATCTTGGTTACCATATGATTTGTATCCTAGGCTGTACGTTCTATACCTCAATGGTTCTCAAATCAATTCAACAACTTGGGTTGGTGGAAGTGTTCATCATAATGTTGACAACCTAGTTCCGGGTTACCACAATCTCACCCTAGTAGTATTTGATGTCGATAATAACAATGTATCAGACACTGTCTTTGTAAGAGTCTATCCATCATTTCCACCAGTCTTAGATCATCCCATCGATGTTTCATTTGAGTATGGAACAATTCAACAGATTATCTGGACCCCTACAGATGTTTCACCCGATTACTACGAGATTTCCATCAATGGTTCAATCTATGACCTTGGAAATTGGGATGGTGGAACTATAATATTCAACCTGACTGGACTCTATGTTGGAGAACATGACGTAGTCTTAGAGGTATTTGATCTGGTGGGAAATTCAGCCAGCGATTCTGTACATGTCACTATCTATGATACCATCAAACCTGTCGTAATAGACCTTCAGGACTATATCTGGGTGCAAGGGGCTCCTATTCCTACTTCAACGTTCACATGGTATGCATATGATCTAAGAGCAGGTATTTACGAGATATACCATAATGGAGTTCAGGTTGACTCAGGGAATTGGGAGAATGGAGAATCTATATCATTCTCATTCTCAACAACACCTTCTTGGAGCTCTCAAAACATCAGTGTAATCGTGTATGATGAAACAGGAAATTCAGCGATGGATAGTGTCCTGTTCATTCCACACGAATTGTTAGACTTTGACGTACCTATTGATATTACATTCACCCAGAATGCAAGTATTTCACATGAAGTCGCATGGGTGCTTCTCACAGGTAGTCCGGTCCAATATTGGATATATGTTGATTACATCGAAGCTGATTCCAATTCTTGGACAGGTACAGAATATCATCTCGATGTATCAGATCTGGCAGTGGGAGTTCACTATGTATCGATAGCTGTTGAGGACTCCATAGGATTCATGTTTGGAGATGAAGTTGTAATCACAGTTTTGGAAGAGACAGAACCAACTACGACAACCCCAGAACCTCTCGATTTGACTTGGGTCTTTGTCGCTATTCCAATTTCAATTGGAGTTGCAATTGTAATAATCTGCGTTATGAAAAAGAAATCTACCTAATATCCTATAGCTATTTCACTACATTGGTAATCCTTTTCTAGTTGAAAATAGAACCGTATAATCTAAAATGGGTTAGGTTTTTTTTTATTCCTGAGCCATTCCGATAATCTTTAAAAGAAATATAACAATCGTTAATCATTAGAGCTCGTGCCAAAACCGTATCAATCTGAATGGGATTCGGTCTGGTGTGGGGATTTAGAGGAATTGTGGTAATATCATGAGTTCTGCTGATAGCAAATTGATAGAAACGCTCCAGAAACAAATAAAGGTGGAAGAACGAACACTTAACAAGCTAGCCAAGATTGAGGACGAGATATCTGAAACTGCTGTTAAGCTTGTATTCATGGAGCTTCGATTAGATTCCTGGAAACACCAGAAGTTCCTAGAAGGAATTCTGGACATCTTAAAACACACTCCTTGCGATGAATGGAGTGCAAAAGTTCAGAGGTATATAGACCGCGTAAAACTCGAGAAAACAATAGAATCATTGGTAGAAGAAGAACAGGAGATGGAAGAATTAGCTGCCACAGCACTCAAGGCAACTACCGATCCTGTAGCACAATTTCTCCTGGAGCATCTCAGAAAGGATGAAAGAAATCATCGAGAAGAGCTTGAGGCGCTCATCCGACTGATTAAGACTTCACCACTACAAACCAAGAAGGGAGAAAAAGGCACGGATATCGTGTGCAAAACAGAAGAGTAATACACATACATAACTTTCACTCACAAGAGTGCAGGACGGAAATAATCATGCCAACACTAAGTGATGTCACAGATGAATGCGAATCATGTGTCGATTATATTGACAATATGACTTCAATGTACAAGAGTAGATGGCTAGATGTATTTACAGGTTACCAACTCAATAACAAAGCTCTTGAAAAACTTAGATTATATTCAAAGGACTATGAATTTGTCGTCCTTTTCGCTGACTGGTGTGGTGATGCACGAAAAGCAGTACCAGCGCTTGCTAGACTTGAAACAGAATTAAACATTAAAATTCGTGCTCTTGGTGGAATGACCAAACCAGGTTTTGGATCAGATAGAGGTTGGGCAGTACCTCCTAGTCCTCTGGAAGTCGAAACTTTTGATATCCGAAGTAGTCCAACGATTATAATCTTTAGAAAAGATAATGGAGAAGAGATTGGAAGGATACGAACACGACCGAAGATGACACCAACTATAGAGGAAGAACTGGTCAAGGTTATAGAAGATGCTGCATCATCCTAAACCAGCTCTCTACAACCATCACATTGTGAGAACCCGTCACCAGTACATCTTGCGGTTTTCTCACCACCATGTTTCATCCCCCACTTCTGCATCATTGTCAACACACCCCTTAGATCTTCTCCTTTCTTCGTCAATCTATATGTGACACGAGGAGGAATTTTTTCTGCATTGACCTCTCGTGAGAGAATTCCATCTTCTGTGAGTTCTCTTAATCTCTGTGAGAGTATTTTTGGAGAAACCCAGCTAAGATCCTTTTGTATCTGGTTGAATCTCAGACCATTTTCTGATTGTGGGGCCATTAAGGTCTGTAGAATGAGAATCGTCCATGCTTTACCCAATACCTGCGACGTGATATAAACAGGACAATCAACGACATCTTCTTTGACTCTTGGTTTGTATTGAAAATCCTCTAAAGCCATCATTGTCACTATCCATATGGTAACTACTATACTTATTATAGTTTGTCTATATGTTGTAGTTGTGAATGACAATGGTCCGTCGCTTATTAATTCAGATTGATGAAGAGAAATGTACAGGATGCGGTCTATGTGTTACGAGCTGTGAAGAAGGAGCGCTTCAGGTCATAGATGGAAAAGCGAAGGTTGTTAGTGAGAGTTTTTGCGATGGATTAGGTGCATGTATCGGTCATTGCCCTGAGGATGCTCTCACTCTAAAAGAAATTGACACCGTGGATTTTGACGAAGAGGCAGCTATGAAACATGTAGAAGATATGAGAGGAGTGGTACATGAAAGCACTTGTTGTCCTACAATCGACATGTCTGACCAAGAGGCTTCTGTTTTGGAAGAACCAATTCATTCAGCAAGGGCAGTTTCCCATCTGCAGAATTTTCCAGTGAAACTAAAACTCATTGCACCCAATCATCCTGCACTTCGAGGTGCGAGTCTTCTTGTAACTGCAGACTGTACCAGTATCGCATATCCTTCAATGCATGAGGATTTTATTCAAGGAAAGACAGTCATTCAAGTTTGCCCGAAATTTGAAGACTATCAGGCTAATCTGACAAAGCTAAGCCAGATCTTCTCTGTAAATGACATACCTGATGTTACTGTTGTGATCATGGAGGTTCCTTGTTGTGGGGGTCTTGTTCGAATGGTTAAACAGGCAACCACAATGGCGTCCAAGGAAATTCCCATATCAACTCTCATTGTCGGTGTGAGAGGAGAAATACTATCAACCGCAGCAGTATAGGCAGAAGAGACCCTCATCTGCTGGGGGATTCGGGGATGGGGGTCTCAAAATTCTTCAATCTTTGGAGCAATTGCTGAATATACGATTGAGTCATCACGTGCAATCGCTATTGGCATATGGGGGGTATCAAAGGCAAATCCCAGCTCACCTTTTGTATCAATCATAATGAGACCTCCTTCTCCAGTAGTTCGATCTCGTAGGACTCTTACGGATTGATCACAAGCACTTTGCACAGAGAAGCCATTTTCAATATACCCAACAGCTATTCTTGCCATTACAATTTTTAGGATCTGCTCACCCCTCCCCGTGCAGCTAGCTCCTGCAGTTTCATTCGCATAGACACCTGACCCTATGATTGGAGAGTCCCCAACTCTTCCGGGAAGCTTTCCTGGCCAACCACTTGTTGATGATCCAGATGCAATCCTTCCATGTTCGTCCACTGCAACACACCCAACTGTGTCATTAGGAGTCGCAATAGATACGTTCGAAGTGTTTCTTGGAGAAGATTCCTTCCTATATCCTGTTTGAATCATTTCATTGTAGAGTCGAATTGCACCATTGCCAACGACCTGCATGATTGGAGTTCGTTCTAGGACATATCGTGCTAGCGAGATAGGATGGATGATATCTCTAACAGACATGACAGCTCCACTGTCTAAGCGATTTCCATCCATTATTATGGCATCAACTTCAATTTCACCATCAAGGTTTTCACATGCGCCACGTCCTGCAGTAAACAGATTTGATTCTTCTAGTGTCCATATTGCACCTTCAACAGCATCAAGGGAAGATCCACCATTGTTGAGTGCACTCAAACCTGTTAATGCAGCATGTTCTATTCCCTTTAGGATATCTTCATGATAATCCGTTTTGAAAATGGTTGCTCCACCATGAACAAAGACAACTGGAAGTTTCATTCCAAATCAAAATCTGCAGGTTACATGTTTCTGAAAAATCTATTGTGCGAAATCCACAGACACTTCTTGATTTTTCATCCCATTAAGTCTTAAAAGACCCTCACTCGAGTTTCTTATTGCGCAAAGGCAATCTTAGGCATGCATGGGGACGAAATATGGCCTTCGAAGAAAACGTTGCAAAAGAAATAGCAATCCGTATGGCTTTTGGTCTAGCTGTCGCTATATTTCTCTTTTTAGCAACATATTCTGCGTGGGATGCTTCAACAACCTATGTTTCTATACATGCACTAATTGCATTTCTTGCTGTAGCTTCGGCCTCATGGGCTTATCTAGTAAATTCTAAAACTCCAACTGTTGGACATTGGGTATTCTTTACTGGTATGTGGGTTAGAGTAATAATCCACGCAGGTACAGCAGTTGAACACGCTTTCGGATCAGAGAGTCCTGTAAGATTGCCTGCTGATGTCAGAGAGACCACAGATATCTATGGTATCACCTTATTTTCAATATTCATCCTAGCATCTGTTCTGTGTACAAAAGCTGAATGGAACGGTAAAATACCCAAGATGATTATGCCCACAGTCGGAATAGCTAGTCTAGCGTCATTCGCAATAACCTCTTTCATGATTCTTCCATCACATTCGGAAGCTGGTAGGCAGATATTGGGGCTTATTTTTGGAATTATCGCAGTCTGCGTATTCTTAGTTACAGCTGTTGTCTGGATAACTACACTCGAAAAGAACCGTATGTACAATACGCCATACTTACTTAGTAGTCTTTGCTCATTCACACTATCCCTATTCCCTCTAATTTCTGCACAGATCGCATATTCAACAATCTGGAGATTATCATTCTGGTTCCAAGGATTGGGATTCGGTTTCATGGCATTATCTGTAGGAGAACCTCTGTTCAGACGTGTTAATATAAGAAAACGCACAACAGACACAATACTAGGTGGGATGCTTACACTCGCTATAGGTCCATTTCTCTTAGCTCTTTTCTCAGAGAGCCTTGCACCAGGAATAATAATCGAATCGATTGGTGCCTATCTGCTCTCTCATGGTGCTGCTGCATTACTATCAGTAATGATGGCATTGCTTCTATACGTATATTTCAAGAAAAATCCTTCTTGGAATCTACTTCCTCTTCTTACACTATTCATTTCATGGACAATAATAGAGATCTACATCATGACATCATATTCCTACCATATATCCACTGAGTCTGGAGAATCGTTGGTTCCATATATTTTGGGAGGAATGGTATCATTGATGGTGATTTATAGAAGCATCATCTGGACTGTTAATCCTCC
>JAEORG010000017.1 GCA_016841005.1 Candidatus Thorarchaeota archaeon
CTATATTCTAAATACTAATAAATTTATGAAGACTATTTGAACAAATAACCTCAAAACCTTCGCCTAGTCCAATATAATCAAGTCTTAGACTAAGAGGCAAATGCGAAAAACCCGCGCTTTTATAAGGCATAGATGGCATACAATGAGCCAATAGGAGTACAGGTGGAACGTCTGCGGAACAACAGGTCAGGGGAGGAGATGTTCCGCATGGGCAAAGAACGAGGATATCCATACAACCCTGCAAGAACCTTGGCCAGAGCGTACCTCATAGGCCTCTCCGCACTGAGGGATCTGCTGAGAGACCGAGCCACTGCAAATCTTCAGGATATCTATGAGAAGACGCAGGACCTATTTGTCGAAGCACAAGATGAGTGGGAAAAGAGCAAGCAGAATGGAAACCGCAACTTCTCAAAGATAACGAACAAGGAGAAGCATATGCGTGCTAATTTTCTGAAGATGATCTGGGAAACCACTGCGAAACATGGTAACAAGGAACACAGACGGGTGCAGAACGAACGAAAGGGAAAGATTGGTCCTATGAACCGCCTGCTAAACATGGCAGGAGCTGAGATGCGTAACTTTGCTGTAACTCGCTTTCAGTTTCCAATGCCCGAAGTCTTGGGAAGAAGAGGAAAAGCCATCATATATGGTTACGAAGGCGATGAAACCTTTCCTCAGGTGCAGGTGACCCATGCGACTCTGCCCGAAATGGACTTTGTGGACATGATACGGTCCCATGTGTTCGAGCTGTGCAGGAAGTGCTTCATGAACGACGTCCCTATGAATGATGCGAGAAGGTATGTCAACCTGCTCATCTATCGCCTTTCACCTTTTCTCGAGTATCTCTACACCTCAGGAGAGAGCGGGCGCTGGGGATTCAAGAGGTGCAGGAAGAGGGGAGCGAAGAACGACCAGCCTGATGCAGATAGAATCCTGCGAGAAATTGTAAAGGAGATAGAAGCGCTCTATGGGACTAGGAACGGACGCCAGCGGACAGTGACTGAGCAGATTGGTGAGGGATACGAATCCCTGGGGGTTTCACTGTTTCTTGATGAGTCAATTAGGTTGAAGGAATCGAATGATGAGCAGGGGAATGAGAAACAGTGGGGAGCATACCTGAGAAACCTCTGCGACAGCGAGATACTGCGTGATAGAGATGCTCATTGGTTGCAGGCAGAAGCGGCAAAGAGAGCGAGATGGTATGGGATTAGGCTTCATCGAATATTGACCATGGGACTACCCCAGCCATATAGCGTGCGTTCAATCATTCTTGAGGGCGACAAGTTTGTTCAAGCCGGTGAAGATTTCTTAGTGATTGCTGAGTTATCCCTGAAGACCAGTCTTGGAGAGGGGAGGGCAGATCTAATCATCTTCAGGCGGCATCTACGGAACAACCCAAAGTCACGGAAACAGATGACTGTGTGGCAGCCAATTGCTGTGTTTGACATCAAGTCAAAGACTGCCTTTGACTGGTGGATTGAGAAGGAGAAGCGCACGTCAAAGAAACATGGCACCATCTCTGTTCCAAGGATACAACTCAAGCGGCGTGGTTTTGCTGAAGATGAGTGGGAGAAGGTAGAAGCTCAGACACCCAAAAAAGAAGAGAGAATACAGATTGATGCATATTCAGGAGGCCTGCGTAGCGAATATGTACATCTGACAGAGGATGAAACAGCTCCTCTTCCTGTCACGGGAACAATAATTGCAGACATCGCACAGGACAGTGGATCTATACAGAGAGGGCTCTTCAGACTGATTAACACCCTTTTCAGGGACTATCTGGGAGACCTCACTCCACATGTTGGCGAAAAGCTCATTGTGAGCCTTGATGATTATAGCAGCAATCCATTGCGACTCTCGCTCATCGTTCATGGCGTTGACTACAGACAGAAGTTGATGCTTCAAGAGCAGGGAGAGCCTGTCGAGAAGGAAGATACCGATTGCGGGTTGAACAGTGAGAGCAACCTGATCCTCTATTGCAGTGTTCCCTCCGGTTCACGGTCTGGACCCTCAGCCGCATGGATTGCAAAGTACTGGCACGGACTTGAGCATGTTCAATCGTTATGCGATAGTGAGAACGTTGAACGGGTCATCTGGATAGATGCATCTGGGGACTTTCGGTCACGAAAACTTGCCAAGGCTAGGTTGCGGTTAGAAGGACACCGATTTCAAGTTCAGCAGCTCTTCAACAAGATAGAGATCGTTGATGCGTCGAGCATGTATCAATCATTCCTGTTCAATGGAGATAGGATGCCCACATTGAGGTCAATTCTTACGGGGCTTCAAGATGTGAAGGCTGACTCCATGATTGTGATTTCAGGGTGGGAGATGCTGGAGAGTATTGCCCCTGACAGAGTTCGTTCGGCTCTTCGAGAGTGTAAGCGTCACCTGGTCGAGGACCTGATAGCACGTGTGAGTAGTGTGCTATGGTTTGAACGGCCGCGAGGAGGGGAGGCGACCTCTGATATCTATCAGCGAAAGAAAGTGATTCCATTCTCCGACCATTCACCGTTCTACGGAAGGGTGAAAGCGGTTGTCTGGAACTTGCCTACACATCCATATGCTACTGGTCAGACGACACCTATATTGGATGAGCTCAGAGTCATTATAGAACAAGACTCTGAGAGAATAGTTTCAAACTTAGTTGAGGTACCAATCCTCTGCGGCTGGTCGTCACGATTCTGGAACCAACGAGATACAGGTGCAAGTGGAACAACTACCAGCATGCTACGAGGCCGACAGAGTGTATCAAAGGATGATGTATACACGGTATCTCAATTGAGAGATGATCTTATTGAGAAAGCGCAAGACCTCATAATGAAGATTCCAGAACTGGCGTCTGGTGGTTCAAGAGGAGAAAATGTTCCGGTCCTGTTTGTTGAGCGAATGGCCATAGCAGCTAGCAGGAGAACAAGTATTCTGAGAACGCCACTGTTGACATTTCATCCACAGTCCATAGGAGTGAAAGGAAAACGGGGATTCTTGAAATCATCCATCTCCACTCCAAATGTTACAAGCTGTCGACGGTATCGCTCGTACATCTGGAGAAACCAAACTGTTTCACGAAATTACAGTCCTCCCTCAGAGTCTTCTCTTGTGATTGATAGAGTGGACATTGCTCGTGCATACCGACTTGAGAAGGACCGCATCTACAACGTTCTAAAGTTGATGAAGGGTTTTGAGATTTCAGATGACTGGAAATCGTTTTTAAGAGGATTGAAAGGAGCTCTTGAAAGGTGTGAGAAGCAGAAGTCCACACGAGCTATATCTGAGTTTTTGAAAAATCATTCCGTTTCTGCTGAACTATGGGAGCAAATGAGTTGGATTAGGGAGAGAATGTTACGTGATGGTCTTTCACACTATGCTAAAGAGGCGTTGAACGAAGCGCTCGAAGAGAATCCACAGCTGCATCTTGATACGGGTAACTACCTTTTCCTGCTGCTGCTCTATATGAAATACCAAAAAACTACTGCTAGTGACGACCTGACTCGTACTTGGTCTATCCTGAAGACTTGGCAATTACTTCAGTTGGGATTCTATATTGACTATGAACATAATGACGCGGTTGGAAGAACGGTTTTCGACCTTGCGAAGATTCTGTATGATATTCTGATAAGAACCAATGCCCTACAGGAAATTCCAGCCCCCAAGACGCTTAATATTCGATATGGTAGAGTCTTAGTTGCAGAGGGTGAAGAGGGAGGATATGACTATTGGATGGTCCTACAGAAACAATTCAGAAGTTCTGAAACACTCTCAGGGATGTGGCAAAACATCAATCCAATAAATCCATCTGATAAGCTTCAATGGTCCACTCATCGGAATGATATACTTGCTGGGAGTGCCAAGCAGGCAAAGAGTCCACTGGAGCACGATGATATTGCAGTCACAGATTCTGTTGAGGGATCAAACCTGTGGGTCTGGACAGGCGATGGTTGGAGATGGATAGGGAAGGTTGACATCATTCTGAGTGGAAGTACTGGTTTTCGTTGGATTAGGGGGATTAGAGTTCATCCCTCAGTGGTAAGTGATGCAATAGTTGATTCACTTCTGTTGGAAGAAAACCCAGAGATTTCCAAGTTGGTAGCATCAAATCTGGCTCGTATACAACACCTAGCCGCTTCTTGTACTGCAGTAGAGTGTTCCCTAACTTTGGATGCTGAGAACTATGTTGTGACTCTTCATTCCCCAGAAACTGAAGGAGATGTTGTCTTTGAAACATTGGTTTTCGAGAGAACCAAAGAGCTTGTCGATTTCCTGAGATTACCCCTTACATCAGGTGAATCCGTGGAGGTGCACAGCCAGAAGAATAACCAGTATACATGGAACCCTTACATAGACATCCATTATGGCACCTTAGATATTATGCGGCCATATGTCGAACGAAGGAAACCCTTTGTTTCAACTAAAATCATGTTACCTGCAACGGCACAAGAATTAATCAAGAGTGAAGCTGTTTCGGTTAAGTTTAGGATTAAGCACGACGTTCATCAATGTCCGATATGGCTTGGCATCGGTGACGACCATGCATCTTGTTG
The DNA here is from genome assembly GCA_016841005.1 of Candidatus Thorarchaeota archaeon. The sequence continues at coordinate 4,539 of JAEORG010000017.1, forward strand.
GATTTTTGAGAGCAAGGACTTTGATGTGCCAAACGGGGTTTCCTCCATTCTAAACGCCGGACTTACTGATACTGAGATTAGTGAAATAATGAAATCAAAGGAAATTCATCTTAATGGAACCCGATATGAAGTAAACATCGAGTTTCCAAGTGAGGAGGATTATGAAAAAAGACTAGTATTCAGAGAAAGCCGATTGTTTGCATGGCACCTTGGCGCAAGGACAATTCAACCGTCATCATTCCTTAGAACTGATGAAGAGAGATTTTACTGTGATTTGTTCAAAGAGGATGATTCGATACATATGAAATTGATATCTGATCTTACAGAAGATGTGATATATTCGGGATTTCTTGTTCATTTATTCAAAGGTATGGAAACCCAACAAGCCTTTGACCATGCTAACCAAGTGTTTGTCGACATTTTTTCTGACCGATTCGCCAAAGAAACTCCAGAGAAAAAAATAAAGTCATTTGACAAACTAAACGACAACTTGTTAGAGCTAATTAAGAAGTATACTTGAAAATCGGGAGTTCAGAGTGTTAGTTTAATATGTGTTTTTGGAGTGATTTCAATTTAGAGGGTAATAATTCAAGGTGAAGAAGTAGAATGTCAGTTGTCTGTCCAAAAAACTATGGATCATGTGGTGTTGATATTGTCTACGACCCTGATAGATTATTTGTGTTGATGCCATTTAGTGAGTCTGTTGCTCCTCAAAGTTTATTCTTCGATGTTCTCCAGCCATTACCTGGATGGAATGTCCATAGAGCAGATTCTGATTTGAGTAAACCAGAGATTTGGTGCAAAATTTGCGCGAATATTCAAAGTTCACGTGCAGTTATTGCTGATCTCTCAGGCTCAAATCCAAATGTCTTTCTTGAGCTAGGCTTGACTTGGGGACTTGGAAGACCATTCATTCTTCTTACACAAGACCATAGTTCACTCCCCTTTGATACTAAGAGTTTTCAAGTGTTTAAGTATGAACGAAGCTCTTCCAATTCATCAACAATCAAAGACGTCGGTAAAATCCAAGATCAAATAGCTCGAGCTTTGAAATCTTTACCCGAAGGCAATAAATTAGTTCATTCTTCTGATTACGTGCTTTCTGATTTTACTAATATGGTTGAACAGGCAAAGGAAGGAACTGCTGGCTTATGGCGTCGTGTTGATGGTGTCTGGCGTATTGAAATAGATAACACTCTTGACGAGCTTGTTGGTCTTGAGTCTGAGCACTCAAAACCACCATTCAGGATAATGGTATCACTTCTGAGATCTTATCCGGAATGTAAAACAATGACTCAGATTGCTACTGACACGGGTTTGAGTCAGAGTATGGTATCACTTGTGATTTCCGGAAAACGGTATGATTGTTCGGATTACTTCATTCGTTGCAGAAAGGGATTCCGTCTTTCCGATAAGGGGATTTATTATTTTATTGAAGAAGAAAGAATAAGAAATGTACTTGCTTCACAATTCAATCCAAATCAAGACTAAATCAATAGATTACTGATGAGGCTCAAGAATAGAGGGGATCACATCAGTAGCTAACCAATCAATTCCAGATTTGGTAAGTGTGTATCCTTTTTCACATGGAACAAAATAATCTGCTACCAATTTTATCTTTCCGTTTAGTTGGTCATTTACAGTTGTCTTCTTCACTCCTGTATCCTTGATGATATCAGCTTGTATTCGACATTCTGGATAGGCTCTTAGAAGTGAAAGAGCAATACGATAGGAATTCTCCTTCGGTTTGTCAGATAATTTGAGAATACCATCTTCTTCAATCCATAAATGTCGTATCTTTGTATTCAAAGCATTCACTGCTAGTTCTAATTCGTGTTTGGTTTCAATGTATTCGATACGCTGTAGTAGCTTTCGAGCAAGTACGTATGCTGTATCAAAAGATGCATAGTTAGCTTCAATCGGAATTGCATTTACTCTCACGATTGGTCCGTTGCTGGAAAGTTCAATATCAATATTGAAATTATTTGATTCCTCCGTATTCATAGTCTATTCCCCCTGACTTGTCTGTTCTAAAACAAATTTGATAATCTCTTCTTCTCCTTTTTCAGATAGAATATACATCTTATTTTCGCTACTAAACCAATCCCCTTTGTTTTCCCTTCTTCCAGTGAGGTTATCATATACTCCTGCTCTAGATAATCCTGTATCTGAAACTATGTCTGTATTTCTAACTGGATTAGGCCATCTATCGAGTAAGGAGAGTGCTATTCGTACTCCACTATCTTCAACGGATTCAAAGAATTTTTCTAAATCCATGTCTACAAGTTTCTTCCCTATCTTAAACTTCAATACTAATCACCTCGTATTTCGGTAGTTGGAATGCACTAAACTAGTAATTTTGGAAGTTCTATATCAAGCGCATGTTTTAATCCAACTTCAGTGAATCTATATTTACCGTCTATACATTTTTCAAAATGTCCAATATATTTCTCTGTAGACTCTTTTGATCCAGTGAATACCCTTGATACATTTCCTGTGTTTATCCCACCCCAGTCATTAGAAACATCAGTAGCACCCATGCATTGATTGAAGTTGAAAATAAGTGATAACATAACTCTGTGATAATCACTATTGATGCCGCTTTTTGTCAAATCATCCGTTTCTAATTGATAATAATTTCTAACTTTGAGAATTGCATCATCAATTTTGTTACGTGTATCAATTCTTTGACATATCATTTTCAATCTTGCATAAGCATCATCGATTTTTTCTTGAGGGAGAGTTGTAACTTTAACTACCACATCGCCTACTTTCGTTTCTAATATTGTTCCTTCTGTCATTTCTTCAGACATCTTATTTGCCTCCTACTGTGAATGGAATCGTGCTCCGCTCTATTCGGAACCCCTCTTGCGCGCAGTGCATTCTAAACTAATCAAACTACTTAACTTTTTCACTTGATTATCCCTATCACAAATCCAGTAATCTTTCAAGATGATCTGGGGAACTACTTTGTTTTCCAAGGTTGAATAGGCTCTGAATTTGAGGTCTATCTATAACGAATAATCTGTCATCGGAAAGGTCTTTCTTATCAGTTTTTGATACTTTCTTTGGTGTAAATACAATTCCTATAACCTCAGTATGCTTAACTAACTTGGAGATTTCATCAATCTCATTCTTAAGCGTTGAAGATTTCTTTCTTACACTGCCTCCTGTGCATTCGCAGATCAAAATCCAAGGAAAGTCTGCTGAATATGCTATCAAATCAAAACTTCGTCCATACATACCTACATTGAATGTAGAAAAACCAAGCAAGCCCAAGAGAAGATGGATTGAGTATTCGAATGTGTCCTGACCCGAGATTTTTAATTGAACCTTTCCATCCAACCAATTCTTAAGTTCAAAATTAAAAAGCTCACCATCTAACCATTCTAAAATCCTAGAAAGATCATTTCCTCGATGTTCGATTAAGCTAAATTCTATAGCATATTCCAGTCCTTTTTCAGTGAATCTATAACCCAAGTCTTTATTCTTCTCAAAGTGACCTTGATATTTCTCATATGATTTTCTTGAAGCAGTAAATACTCGTGATACCCTTCCCGTATTGATTTTCCAGTCATTTGCAATAGAACTACTACCCATAGAGCGATCAAAATTACGCATTAATGAAAGGATGACCTTATGATAGTCGCTAATCGTTTCTGCTTTTGTTGATTGGTCATTATCTAGTCCAAAAAATCTCTCTATCTTTGCGATTGTATCCTGAACTTGTGGATATATTTCTGCAGCCCATATCAATCGTTTTCTCTCATTCTCCAATGGAGCAATCTCATCGCAAATTCGTTTTAATCGATGATAGAGATTTACAGATGATTCCCCTCTTTCTGGTGCAAGTTTTACAATCATATCGCCTATAATTCTCTGGAATATCATATCGCTAGCACTATTTTCTACCAAGATATTGTCACCGATTACTTGGTTACAGCTTTTCTTATGAATACAACCATCATTTAGAAGGATTTCAATAGGCCTTTTTGAAAAAACAGAGAAATTTTAGCTGCAACCTGTCTACACTCTTGAAGTCTATTCAGTGATATGTTCAGGAACCCCTTCTTGAAATATGATTATTCAAACATCCTGAAACAGAAGATGGTAGTTTTCAATAGAGCATGTTAGAATAATATAGTTGGATTCCTATTGTTGAACAAATAAAACAAAAGAAACTATCTGGATATATTTCAATAAAGCGGCTCACTTTTTTCTTCACCTGAAAGGAGCGGAATTATTTTGTCGATAACAAAAGATAGTCCTTCATTAGATAAAGTCCATCCTTCTGATTCACGTTTAAACCAATTAGGGTTTCCACGCCTCCTTCCAGTCATTAGATTACTTACAGCACCTGAACTCAAGCCAGTTTCCCAAGCAACATCTGATAGACCTCTAGGTTGTGGCCATTCCATAAACAAAGATATTGCAACTCTTTCATCACTTGCGTGAACAATCTCATTCATAATTCTCCGATTGTTTTCTATTTCCCAGATATGCTGTATTTTCTTTCGTGCTTCACTCACACGAGCTATATCCCCTAGTCTATCAAGAAGAAGCAGAGCCTCTTCAAATTCATCTGGAGAGTTTACCCAAATTTCAATAACCAGTCCAGCCACTTCTTTTGAAACCTTGACATTAGACGGTCTTGTATTTTCTTTCAATGTTAATTCAATATGAAACTATAAATGTATAGAAATAAGCCTTTTTGAGTATTAATAACAGCTGAATAGGATAATAGATTGATTGTTTTAGGTGGCTGCGAGGGGAAATGAAAGTAAATAATATGGTGATTGAAAATATTAGATCAATTAGTAGGGTAAACATACCTCTAAAACGAATTAATATTCTGATTGGAGATAACTCATCAGGTAAGTCATCAATACTATTTGCATTACTCGCACTTAACAAAATGAGTGTAGGTACAAGTAATGCTACTAGATCATTCCAAGATTTTGGTTGGCTGAAGCGAAAACAGAGTAAAGAACCAATGAGAGTTTGCCTGCGAGGTGAAGTTGAGTTTGGCGAAAGGAAGGCGTATACACTCGATGTGAATTTTTTCTCAAATCAGATTTATGATTGGTCATTTAAAGCGGAGAAGCCAAATTTAACTGAGCGATGTCTTAGTGGTTCAAAGACTCAAATAGATTCATTCAAAACCCTTGATAATACAGAAGATTCTATTAAAAGAAGAATTGAAGGAATATTTGAAAAATCTGATTTCATCAAATTATGTATTCTCTATGATAATGATTATAAAATAATTCAGGGAGTTGAACAAGATTCTAGGTTACTTGACAACTGGATAAATTATGATTATGCTTTATTTTCAGAAAAATTTGGAGAAGAGTTCCAAATTGCTAGAGATAAGTTTTCCAATTACGTAAATAATTTGGAATTCATTCCTGTTAGCAGAGGTTCTTTTTCTGTTGATAGCCCTCAATCAGATAGCAGACCTGCTCACATATCACATGGGGATTCAGCACCTCATGAATTCCTAAATATGATGATTTATCCTGACTATATTCAGACCAATAATATTGAAGATATCGTGAAATGGGCTGCAAAATTTGACATTGAGAGGTTTGAAGTTGTTATACAACCAGGAAGAAAAGTGGAAGGTAGAGGATGGCTAAAGAAAGGGGGAAGTAAACTACCCATCGCACTCTACGGTTTTGGCTCAAACCAATTCATACATCTTGCAGCAAAGTGTATATTTGCATCAGATTATGCCCCAATTTTAATAGAAGAACCTGAAATTCATTTACACCCAGAAAAACAAGCATTAGTGATGGATTTTCTGATTGAAAGAATGAAACAGAATCACCAATTATTTATCTCCACCCATTCAGAACATCTAATTGGACGAATTCAAAGGCGTGTCGTAGAACAGGATGGAGAGTTTAAAATAGATTCGGATGATGTTGCCATTTTATGGGTTCGATATGATGAAGAAACATCAAGTACCTTGGTCGACCAAATTCTTATTGATGAAAATGGAATATTTCATGAGGATCTTGACACTTACTTGAAATTTAATGAGAGAGAGATGTCTGCAATTTCTGAGGCACGTCGAAAAAGACAACAAGAATCTCGGTGATTTTCATGTCTTGTCAAGAGTTGAATATAATACTTGATACTTGTGTCTTTGTCTTTTGGTGTTCAGGAGAACCTGGTTATGGGCAGGTAATGGATTGTATTCGTGAAGGAAAAATCAAGATAGTGTTATGTCCAGAGCTTGAAAAGGAGTATCAGCGACAACTCGATCCTAGATATTATGGTGCTGGTTATCAAGTACTTAAGAGTAAAAAGGATCAACTGTTTAGAGAAGAGGTCTTACTATATGTAGGTGAGGAAATTACAAACGATATCATAATCCAAAAAAAAGATCAACATGTAATGAATTGTGCATTTAATGGTTTATATCCGGTTTCCATTATTGTGACCGATAATACACCTGATTTCATTGCTGAAAAACCGTATAGACTTCCAATTATACTTACAACACAGGATTTCCTTGATGGAAAAAAGAGACAGACTATATGTAGTGACGCAAAACTCGTTTGGGAAGAGATTAGAAGAGTGGGAAACAGGGCGAGATTTATCTGAACACCACAATGATGTTCATATCTTTCGGGGGCATTTAATTTGGACCAACCTGTTCCGATGTTTTCTCGCAAGTTGTTAAGGGGCATATAATCTTTGATGTTGGTCGCTTTCAGTTCTAAGAGGGGTATTGTTTTA
>JAEORG010000199.1 GCA_016841005.1 Candidatus Thorarchaeota archaeon
ACGTTTGCGATAGCCCTTCCCCCTTCCATTCCTGAATACCAAGGTAGGAGCACTGCAGGAACCTTTTCCAACCATGGATCCATGGCGATAGGACTTCCAGCGATAATGACCACAACAGTGTTTGGATTCTTATCTACCGTGGATTGTATAAGTTCGACCTGACTATCAGGCAATTCCAATTGAGACCTATCATATGTTTCAGAATCCTGTCCTTTACTATGATTTAGACCCACGAATAGAATTGCTACTTCTGCATCTTCTGGTCTAGATACTATCTTTACTTTACTTCTGAGTTTCTCTCTCATCCCTTCAAACGGAGTGATCTCATAAGGTGGTACAACAGCTGATGATCCTCCAGATAGCAGACGTCCAAACTTCTTCTTCAAATTAGGTCCAAGAAGTGCGACTGTTTTCAACTTGTCAACTTCAAGAGGAAGGAGATTCCCTTCGTTTTTCAGGAGAACTGTACCCTCTTCTCCAATTATTCGAGCTAGACTCTGATGCTTTGCGGTGTTGATTTCACCTGATGGTAATTCTGTAGTATTTGAAAATGCTCCAGTTAGATACATTACTCTAAGATATCTTCTGAGAAGACCATCAATCATCTCAATGGAAATCAATCCTTCATCAAGTGCCTTCCGCAACCTTTTTGGTTTGTACACATTCGAGACAGGCATCTCAAGAGAGAGACCTGCCTTAACACAGTTCTCAGGTGATTTAATCGGACGAGTTGCGAACCAATCTGTCATCACAAACCCATCGAACCCCCACCTTTTCATAAGTACTTCTTTCAGAAGGTACGGATTCTCACATGCATAGACTCCATTGACCTTGTTATATGCCCCCATTACTGCCCATGGATTAGCTTCCTTGACAAGTTCTTCAAATGCTTTCAAGTAAATCTCATGAAGTGTTCTCTCATCGATTTCGGAGCTACTTGAACGTCTATCAATCTCTTGATTGTTTGCAGCATAGTGCTTGATGCAAGCACCTATTCCCAATCCTTGAACACCTTTCACAAGAGGTATAGCTAATTCCTTTGTGAGATAAGGGTCCTCGCTGAAGTATTCGAAGTTTCTTCCGCATAGTGGTGTTCTTTGGATATTGATTCCAGGAGCAAGAAGCATATGTCTACCAATGGCTCTAATTTCATTTGCTACTGCCTTCCCCATTTCATGTGCTAAACTTCGATCCCATGTTGAAGCAAGAGAAATAGTAGATGGGAATCTTGTGGCTTTTCTGAATCCTGCAGAATGACGTGACATCCCTAGAGGACCATCAGACATCTTGAACGATGGAATTCCCAATCTTTTGATAGGATTTGTAGAGTATATTCTTCTGTAACCTTTACTCGTCATTAACTGAAATTTCTCTTTGAGGGACAACTTAGACAGAAGGTTCTCGACCTGGTCATTAATGCTTGCATCCTCGGGCATCTGGAGTCACTCTAGAAAGAAGTTTTAATCCTACTTATTATGATTACTAGATTGAGGAAATTCCTTTGATAATTAATCCTATCTTACAATTTTCTCAAAGAGATTAAATTCATTCAAGTTCATACTACCCGATGTGTGTTTTGCAAACGCAGAATGCAATTAGGGGGATATCGATTGAATCCAATTGAGATTAGAAATCTAGTGAAGTCGTATGGTAACCTAGTGGCTGTTAATGATCTCACCTTTGACGTTCGAGAGGGTGAGATTTATGGTCTTTTAGGGCCAAATGGTGCTGGGAAAACTACTACACTGAAAGTTTTGATGGGGCTTTTAGATCCTGATTCTGGAACTGCGAATGTCTTTGGGATCAATTCTATAGCTGATCCCATTGGGGTCAAAAAGAGGGTTGGATATGTTCCTGAAGAACAACTTCTCTATAATTCATTAACATCTCGAGAAATTCTTGAATTTGTAGCTTCCATTCGTGGCCTTGATTATTTTCATGCAAAGAACCGAGTTACAGAAATGGCTCGTGCACTCGATTTTACAAACCATTTCGACAAACCAATTGTTACACTCTCTCAAGGAAATAAACAGAAAGCTATGCTTCTAATTGCAATGCTTCATGCACCTGATCTGTTAATTCTCGATGAGCCCTTCAGCGGGCTTGACGTAAGAACAACACGGATAATGAAAGATGTAGTCCGCATACACACAGAAAAAGGTGGGTCTGTATTATTCAGCACACACATTATGGAAATGGCTGAGGGTCTTTGTGATCGGGTAGGTATTATCGATGAAGGAATATTAGTAGCCGAGGGAACACTGGATGAACTTCGAAGTCAAGCAGAATCTGAAGGTGCTACACTCGAGAACGTATTTCTAAAATTAACTGGCGAAGAGGACGAAGTAAAAGCTGGAGTAGATGCACTTAGGGGGGCATTGGACAATTGAGTTTTCGTGAGCGGTGGAGGATTGCAGGTACAATTGCCCAGGAAATAAGATTTCATGGAATGCTCGAAGCCAAGCCTTCCAACCTCTCTCGAATAAAAGAAAAGCCTGAACGAATTGTTAAGCAGATTAAGAGGAGCGCTTCACTGAATGCAGTCATGACTGGCTTTGTCATCATCATGATTGGTTTTCTTCTGGTAGTTTCTATACTAATCTTAGGAGATCCTAACCAACGCGTACTAAATTTTACCATATCGTTTGGAGTTTTTCTAGGTCTTGGATTTGTGATCATCTTCTTTGTGAATCTTACTTCTGCAACTGGTTTCTTTAACGCAGGTGCTATGTTATTACCATCTACATTGCCACTGAGCAGATCTGATTTGGAGAGTTTGATGATTCTGGTTTTTGTGAGAATTTTTATTGCTCCTTTCATTTTGCTTCTGATTGTTTTTCCTTTAATGGTCTCACTAGCTTTTGGTATTCTCACAGGGCTTTTCGTTCTAGGGGCTTTAACAATAACCTTAGTCCTTGCATTATCAGCATTAATCAAAGCTGCTGGGTGGTTTCATCAAAAATCACAATCTGGTGATGAATCAGTATTTTCGGTTATTATCCGTGTTGGAGCAGGTATAGGGATGACACTCGGTATTGTTATGGCTTATAGTGCCATCAATTTCATACCCCCTATTATTGACTTCATGTTGTTCCTATCAACATCTATCAGTCCAGAGGTTCTGGGTCTTTTCGCATTGATTTTCCCGTTCTCATTTGGATTCGTTGCAGCACTAATTACGTATGGAATGGTGTTCTCCCTCCCAACGAGCATTATTGCTATAGTCGCATCCATCCTCTACCTTCTTCTGAGTGTGCGAAGTTATCGCTCAAGTGGGAGAGTCTTGCATTCTCTTGCCTTAGGCGGAGTACCCATGGCAGTAGCGACTACTATACGGCCTATAGATCTACGCATATCTTCTTCGATTCCTGCTCTAATTAGAAAGGACCTCCGAGTCGCAACAAGAAGTCTTGGTTCAATCATGCTCCTAGTGTTTCCATTTCTTATGATCTTTGTAATCATTCCTCCATTGTTTATTGGTTACACTGAATCCCCTGTGATTCGAAGTTTTTCGGTTCTACTGGTAGTTGGATATGCGACAATGTTTGCAGGTCTTTCTATGATGGGTTTACTTGGATTAGATACACAAGGAGCATCAGTCTATGAGGGG
>JAEORG010000200.1 GCA_016841005.1 Candidatus Thorarchaeota archaeon
ATCATCTATTTCGAACTTAGAAGCATCTCTTAGTTTTACAGGTTCAAGTCCTAGAATAACATTCTCTGTCACTGAGAGAGTCGGTATCAGCTTGAAGTGTTGATGAACCATGCCAACTCCTCTTGCAATAGCATCGTGAGGTGATTGCAAAGAAACCTCTTCACCTCTGATTTTGATTGTCCCCTCGTCTTGGGATAGTAATCCATAGAGGATGTTCATCAGTGTACTCTTACCAGCTCCATTCTCTCCAAGTAGACCATGTACCTCACCTTCCTTGATTCGAAGAGTGATACTCTTGTTGGCTTGAACATTACCAGCGAAGGTCTTGGAGATGTTTTCTAGCTCAACGGCGTAGATAGCGGAATCCTCCTTCTTATCCTCTTGATGAAATAAACAATCATCATGAATTAGAGAATGAAAGGTCACCTCGTAGTATTAAACAGTACGGTTTCAAAAATAAGAGTAGAGAGGCACTTACGCCTCTCAAGACAAATTGATTCTAAAAGCCGATAGCGTCCTCAAGGGCATCGAGATCAGATGGTACAGTGTATGTGCCAGCGACAATTCCAGCCTTGAGTTCCTCAACGGCAGTAATGATGGATGGTGCTAGAGTAAGAAGAACTTCATTGACTTCATAGCCAAGACCATTATTAGCCAGATTGAAGACATTTATTCCTGCCGCGAATGTTCCTAACATAACTTTCTGAATCGTTGAGTAGACAGCAATATCCACTCTCTTCAGCATTGAAGTTAGGCCTACTGTGGGAGGTTCTGGATCCTCGGGATCATCACAGCCAAGGTACATCTGGGGGCTGTCAACCCCAATGACCCATAGTGGGTTATCGAATCCACTGGTATCATTGTTGTTCTTTGCGCTTGTAAATACTCCAAGACCTGAACGACCTGCAGCTGCGAATATAACATCTGTGCCAGCAGTGTACATACCGTCTGCAAGAGTCTGACCAGCAGTTGTATCTACCCAATCATTTGTGTAAGCAATTGTGTAGTTCACACCATCATTAACATGGTCTGCGCCCCAGACAAAACCAGCTGCGAACTTATTGATTAGAGGAATATCCATTCCACCAACGAAGCCAATCATGTCTGATACTGTTGTTAGACCTGCGATAGCTCCAACGAGAGCGGAACCCTCATGTTCATCAAATACCAGGCTCGCAACATTGGGTTGGTCAACGACCATATCCACAATCGCATACTTTTGCGTTGGGAAGTCTGGCGCTGTTTCATTCAACGCATCAGCTTGGTCAAACCCTATCGATACAATAAGGTCATAGACTCCGGCCTCAGAGAAGTCTCTGAGGAATCCTTCATATTCACTGATTTGAGTGGGTTCTGCATATGTGAAGTTCCAGCCAAATTCAGTGCGTGCCATGACAGCACCATCGTAAGCCGCATCGTTGAATGACTTGTCGCCAAGACCACCAGTTGCAAAGACAATTGCAACGCGTGGACCTGTTGGGAATAGCAGAGGTCCTAGAAGGACAATCCCTGCAACTCCAGCAATGACAATGATAATAACAACGATAACAGCTATGGTTTTCGTGTTCGAACTCATTTTTTTGTGCTCCTCGCTTCAGTCGACTAAAAGCGTCAGATAGGGTATTGCATATTTAATACAGCAATAACCTAGACCACAACAAACAATGCTATTCCTACTTAAAAGGTCTACTTCTTGAGAAAAATGGCTTTAATTTAATGAGAAGTTGGATTATCAAATCCGCAAAGCTCAAAGGTTGATAATGAGCTAGCCTTCATATGAAGGTGCATTATGAAGAGCTTGGCGATCCTGATTCGAGAACGATCGTTTTGGTACACGGGGCTGGTGGTTCTTCTGCGACATGGTTCATGCAATTACGAGGACTCTCTGACAGATTCCATGTTGTTGCAATCGATTTGAACGGACATGGACGAACGCCTGATAGAAACGAGCCAGATACTTTCATTTCCTACATTCAGGATATTGACTATGTAGTCAACAAATTCGAGACCCCAATTCTTGGAGGGCATTCCATGGGGGGAGCACTCACCCAGCTATACTGCCTACAACATTCGGAGAAGCTAAGCGGTATCGTGCTTGTTGGAACTGGGAGTCGGCTTAGAGTAAATCCTATGATTTTCGAAATGCTCCATAACAATTTTGATGAATATGTTGAAGCAGCGGGAACTTTCATGTTCGATGAATCCACCCCTAAAGATGTTGTTACTGCTTCATTGAATGAAATACGCAAATGCAAACCTGAAATCATTGAACGGGATTTTCGAGCGTGCAACAGGTTTGATATCATGGAGAATGTATCCTCGATAAAAACTCCAACATTAGTCATCGTCGGTGAGAATGATCAGATGACACCTGTGAAATACTCCAATTACCTTCAAGAGAAAATCGAAGAATCTACTTTGCGAGTAATACCATGTGCGGGTCATGCGGTTATGTTGGAGCAATCTGAGGAGTTCAACACCTCAGTAGCAAACTGGATATCCCTCATGATTAAATAGAGGCTTTGGTAAGTATAGTTCTAGATTTCGAGTTAGTGTGGTGCTAGATATGGAGAATTCTGAACACACACCATCAATACCAGTGACGAGACGTGAGCGTCTTTCTTGGTATCTGTATGACTTTGCAAATACGTCATTCACTGTCTTGATTGTCACTGCTTTATTTCCTCTGTTGTTCGAGGAACTAGCAGAACTATATTTCATGGATAATTACATCACAGGACAGGCATTATGGGGTTTTGCTGGAAGTGTGACAATGGCTATTGTTGCACTCATGTCACCTATTCTTGGAGCAATTGCGGATTATACTGGGTCAAAGAAGAAGTTCCTAGTTTTCTTCACGATATTATGCGTGTTTTTCAATGGGATGCTGTTCTTCACTTCACTTGATATACCAATTATAATGGGAATTCCCGTTTGGCTTTGGGCATGGATTTTCTTCATTATAGCGAATGTAGGTTTTGAAGGAGCTCTACCATTCTACGACGCATGGTTACCTGAGATAAGTGATGAGAAAACAATTGGCAAGGTAAGCGGATTCGGATATGCTGCGGGATATCTTGGGGCTATGTTTACAATCATCATTGCCTTAGTTAGTGTTTTAATGTTAGGAACATATTCGACTGTACCATATCTCCTTGGAGCGGTTTTCTTCTTGGTCTTTGCTATTCCTGCAATCAAGGGACTAAAAAATCGACCTCCCCACCGTTTCACTGAAGAGATTGATCCAAGTGGAAAATTATATGCAGCTGGGTTTGCAGGACTTGCACTTACAATGGCTATTGTCCTCGTCACAGGATTTACCATAGGGATATTTGCGTATCTTCTTGGCATAGCATTCTTTCTGACATGGATGGGTCTAGTTCTTCTCATCAATAGATCTCGTGCAAGTGATGAGAAGAGTGCAAATGAGAATCCGAACATTGTACTGATTGGATTCTCAAGAATAGCTCGAACAATAAGAGAGATTCGTTCCTATCAGGGAGTACCTCTCTTTATGGTAGCTTATTTCCTCTTCAGTGATGCTATCTCCACTGTTATTGCATACGCGGCAATCTTTGGTCGTGCGGTTTATGGCTTTGAGCCTGAAATGATTTTGATATTTTTCGCAGTTACTCAACTCGCAGCAATTCCAGGTGCTTTCATTTTCGGGTACATTGCAGATCACATCGGAACAAAAAGGACATTGATGATTACCTTGGTTCTATGGATTTTTGCTCTCTTTATCGCATTCATTGGCGAAGGAGAGATAATCTGGTGGAGTGTCGGTATGATGGCTGGTGTAGGAATGGGATCAGCTCAAAGTACTGCAAGAAGCATGTATGGACAATTCATGCCTGCAGAAACCAAGGCTGAGATGTTCGGGTTACTTGCATTCACTGGAAGATTCGCAGCAATCCTAGGTCCATTTGTGTATGGCGTAGTGATCCTGTATTCAGGCTCTCTTGGATTAGGTACTGAGCTGGCTAATCGTTACGCATTACTCAGTGTTCTATTGTTCTTTGTCCTAGCTCTGATCATCTTAATCAGGGTTCGACAACCTGTGAAAGGGCTGTCGAAAGTCAAAGATGAGGTATTTCTCGCTTTGGATGATGATTTTGTCGCTGGCGAGATAAAGTAAGTTTTGGTCTAGGTGTGGCATGAGATACTCATGCCACTTTCTTTCTTGCGCTCATTCAGAGGTTTTTATCAGAAGCTTGATTGAGATTTATGTGAATTACTATGAAGGAATATCCCGCGTCAAAGCATGTTGATGAGATATGGCACTATTTTGAAGCTGGAGGTTTGGCTCATCTTGCAACGCTTGATGGTGATCAACCAAGAGTTCGGACTATGGCTTTGACAGAGCACGACCGACTTCTATGGATAGTGACACACACTCCTTGGGCAAAGGTTGAACAAATCAGAAAGAATCCGAAAGTTGAGTTCACATTTGGTGTGCGTGGTGAGAAGGGATATGGTGTTCTCAGATGCACAGGGAGGGCTGTTATCATCGAAGACATGATCTTGAAAGAAGAGCTCGCGAATGTTGTAAGTTGGTTCAAGCAATATTGGAGTTCCTATGAAGATCCAGACTATACCCTAATCCGATTAGACATTTCTCAAATCTTGTTTGATCCTCCTGATGAGAGAACAAAGTATACAATTGATATGTGCTGATGTTTGCTTTATATTGGAACTCTTAATATGTTAGAATGAGCCATAGAGTGATATGCAGATTCTAGTTGAGAGGATGTTCCACATTGATTTCATGTTGATGGATTTGCTATTTTGTCTTCTGTGGATAATTATCCTTCTCAGAGCCGGATATAAACTAGAATTCTCATTAGGTCTCTTGGGAATCTTAGTAAATTTCATAGTCGATTATATTATCTGGTTCAATATCCAAGGTATTCGAACTCTCGAAGGTCCAATAGACCCCTTCCTATTCTTCATCTATTTCTCAATTACATATGGTATGATTGAGTATTCATATGTCGCGGTTATGTTCCGAGTGAGAACGAATTCACAACGCCTCCTCTGGACAGTTTTTCTATATGCAGGTTGGCTAATCTCAGGTTTGCTTTCACAAATAATCCCCTTGAATGATACTATAATTCATGTCACGAGAGAGATGGCAGTATATCGAACTCCACAAATTGCTATTGTTTTTCTTGGATATGTCATTTTACTATATCTTAGGAGGGTGTGGTCACCGATGAAAGATGCCTCTGTACTTCACATTCTCTATCTATTCTTGGTTGGAATCCTAGTACATGTTGGAATGGAGTTCACACTGTGGATGGCAGGAATTCGTCCGTCCCCTGTTTCAGGAGCTCTATCTGAATTTCTATTCAATAGTTTTCTAGAATTCAACACTGGAGTTCCTATTCTCTTCGTCCTTTGGGTATACCTCAACAACAGGAACAGCTGTATCGAAGAAGATTCTGGCAACGAGAAAAGCTCACCTACCTGAACTCTCTTTAAGGTAAATAACGACGCTTTCACATTGAAACTGCTTGAGGACGAAATGAACATGACACACCTTCGTAGCATTGCTAAGACATGGCAGGGTCGGAAAACCCAAGATGGAGCTGGAGTATCTTTGAAGCGTGTCTTTGGCTACTACGAAGTAAAAGAGATGGACCCATTCCTCTTACTCGATTTCTTTGGATCAGATAATCCTGAAGAATATATTGCTGGATTTCCATGGCATCCTCATAGAGGCATTGAAACAATTACTTACATGCTGGAAGGGCGTGTCAAACACGGAGATAGCTTGGGTAACAAAGGTGAAATTGGTCC
>JAEORG010000201.1 GCA_016841005.1 Candidatus Thorarchaeota archaeon
TAGGATTTTCCTGAAGCCATAATCTCCTCGCTTCCAGCAAGATTGATACTTATCTCAGCTTTCTTCTCAGAATGTTTCTGTGGCATTTTCTCCTTTGGCGTTCCCGCCATAAACGAATCACTCAAAGCTTCGACTGCTTCAAGAGCATCCGCGATATCATCAAAGTCCTCGATTGTAACATCTCCCTTTTCATCAGCGCTTACGCCTGGGCTTTCAACAAAAGTAGCCGCTTGGTCTGGCTTTCTTTTTAGGATACTTCTCTTTTTCTTCTCAGGCTCTGGTTCGATCTTCTTTTCTTCAGTTACTGATTCTTCGGGAATTGGTTCCGGTTCAGGTTTTTCAGGTTCTTCAGGTTTTTCCAAAACTACCGTTTTCAACACTCTTCTTGCCTTTGGAAGACCGATACGTTCCAAAACATCTTCGAGGACGCCTGGAGCTAGCCTCTTCCCAAGATATCTGAGATATTTCTGCAATTCAAGTGCAACATCATCAAATGACCTCTCTTTGAGAGGAATCTTCTTTTTGACAATCCCCTTATCACGTACTTCTATACTAGTTGGAGTAAGGGTAAGTGAGATGGTTGTACCAGGGATTATCATTGCCGCTCGACACCTCCGCGTAGAGCATCACCCACTTTCTGTTGTTTTATCTTAACTGTTTCGTGTGTGACTATCTGAACAACCATTATTCTTCAGACATTGAGTACTACAGAAAGAATAAAATCTTACTAGTAGATAGCCCTGCTCAGGTTGAAACGATGGTGGATGTTGATTTTACGAAATATGTTGACGTGATAAAGGATTGGCCAGAGCCTGGACAAGCCGTCTGCGATATTAGTAGGCTTTTGGAACACCCTAATATCTTTCATGAGGCAGTCGTCGCATTGGCAAAGCCTTTGGTAGAACTTCGTCCAAACAAAGTCATAGGAATTGAACAAAGAGGTTTAGCATTGGGGAGTGCAATTGCATACTATCTTGGTTGTGGCATTGTACCTGCCAGGTCTATTGCTTACCTTCCTGATGACTATGAGCGGCCTGTTGAATACCTACCAATTTCCAAGTTCGCTGATCGTCGTCTTGCTATAGTTTCTGAATCCATAGATGCAGGTGATCGAGTCGCAATTGTTGATGATTGGTTGATTCAAGGTACATCGGTTCTTGCAGTGCAAAAAGTCATTGAGAAACTTGGTGCACAAATTGTAGGAGTTGCCTGTGTCATAAATAACCTGAGCGAAACACGAAGAAAGCTGCTGGGTCGACCTGAAGTCCATTCACTAATTGAAAATCTTCAGACTGATGTCTTGCAACCTAGAGATTAATCATGAGTAAGAAACAAATTACCAAGAGTAGAACATCACCTTCGATTCGATCCCGTTTCAGTCCTCCTATTCATGTTGTTTTCATCTAGAGTCTTTTCAATCCATGTCCGGAAAGGCTCATGACAAACTCTACATCTATGAGCACCTCGCACACTTCTAGCTTAGATTAATCAAACTCCAAATGCCTCACGAAGACAGACTATCAGTGTTCGAGTGACTAATTGCCTTACATCTATATCTCCATCTGAAGATTCTGACATTGACTCAGACACGATCTCCTGAATCCTCTCATCTTTACTCCCTATATGAAATAGGAGATTCGTGAACGGACTTGTAAAGATTTTCTGAGCGAGAATTTGATTTCGAAAATCATTGCCAAAATCTGATTTCCACAGCTGCTGGTATCTAGCCAGCGTTTCAACACCAGTATTGTTAGATTCCAAAGCATCTGCAATTATATTGGCTGCAAAACGAGCAGCTCTCATTGTGTACGAGATGCCTCCACCTGTTAGTGGACTTACATGTCCTGCAGCGTCTCCAAGTATGATACATCGGTCGACAACAGTCTGTTGTATTGGGCCTGCTGTAGGAACTAAGGCTCCCTTTGCAAGAGAAGTATCAGAATTGAATGGCAACAGGTCTCTCGTCTTGAGGTATCGTATAAACGCATTGAACCTAGATGGCAATCCTCGGGCATAGGTCCCCACAATTCCTAGACCTACATTGATTGTGTCCTGCTTGGGAAATATCCATCCATAACCCGGTTGTCCTCCAAGATTTGCAAAGAAATGATACTTCAAGTCTTCACTGTACCGGTCAAGGATTTCCTGGGATGAAGCTGGAATTTCACATACTCTACAAGCTGACACACTAGAGCTTGGCCAGGCTTTATTTAACTGGGTCTCTCGAGCCACCATACTTGTAACACCATCTGCGCCGATGACAACTTTCCCCTCAACGCTCTTGCCGCCAGTTAGTTCAACATTGACACCATCCTTTCGAATAGTTACCTTCTTGGCTCTTGTACCAGTTAGCGGCACTACACCCGCAGATACAGCCTCTTCGAACAAGACATTGTCAAAATCGGTTCGAAGTGTCAATGCCATGTCTACTCTCCCTTCAAGGACAATCTGTCTGTTTGGTGAGTGAAGCACTCCAACTTTTGCTATTCCTTTCAGAAAATCTGGAACTCTAGATTTCAAGTAAGCAAACTCATCAATAATGGCTCGAGAAAAACCGCCTCCGCAAGGTTTGTCTCGTGGAAATGTATCTTTGTCAATTAAATAGACTTCATATCCTAGTTTAGCTAATGAGCGAGATGCAGTGGCTCCACCCGGCCCTGCTCCAATCACAACGACATCATACATTCTAAGTAACCACTCATACTTCGAAGCCGATGATACATCATCTTAAAGGTTAAGCCCATCAACCTTATCAGCGTGCAGGTCTGACACCAAAGGGAGTATCAATGAATCAGCTTCTTGAAGCCCGCAGAAGTGTTCGACAGCGAGTGAATTCTGTTTCGAAGTATGATCTATTCATCCACAGGTTCATCACAGCTGTTTTACTTGCCAATATGGTCTTGATACTCTATGCGCTCATATCAGTCACCTTTGGAATGACCTTGAGTGGAGTAGGGTTTGTAGATTCGTTGCCACTTGCTCTCTACATTTTGCCTTTGATGGTTATTCTCCCTATAATGATTCTCGCTTATTATCGAGACCGAAATGCGGCATGGAACTTTTTCTTCCTTGCAATCTGTACAGTCTTCTTCAGTATGCTCGCGTTTCTTGTTCATGGTTTCATAATTTGTTTGATATTTAATATCGTGGCTATTGTAGCACTCTTCTTCA
>JAEORG010000202.1 GCA_016841005.1 Candidatus Thorarchaeota archaeon
ATTAGAGGTATAACAATATAAGTCTGGATTTACCGACAATATCAAGACAAATATAATGAAAAGAACCCTAATCCTCCCACTCATACATAAGCCTCATTACTTCACAGATTTTATCCACTATAAAAATCATCTTTCTTTAAGGACGATATCGTGGTCTTGTTGAGCAACTCCTAGGAAGCATCCGCGCTGAACTTTGCATTCTTTTTGATTTTCAAGTATTATAAAACCGACAAAATACATTGGCAACATGCTCGAAATTGATATCTGGTCTGAAAATTAATGTTCGAAAAGGAAAAACATAGAAAATTGAGCTATGGCACAAATCTGTATGTTTGAATCCGCGAACAAGAATGCTTTTTACTTATTGTGAAATACAATGTTGGTGTAGACCATATAGGTTGAGGAGAGCATCAGATGATTTTGGCGTTTATCATGGCTAAGGTTGAGAGTGTTAGAGCAAGGGATGTACTTGACAGTGTACGTGATCTCGATGAGGTTGAAGAGGCTTTCCTCATCTACGGGGCGTATGACTTATTGATTAAGGGTGCGTTCAAGACCCCTGAAGCACTTAGCTCTTTTGTTGTAGATACTCTTCGTAAGATCGAGGGTGTCAAGGATACCGTTACAAATGTCTGCGCTAGCTGTGAATGAACTCCTACTAACTCAGTTTCTACTCAGGAAGAGAGATGCCGTATGCTTCTTCCTCGAGACCTAACCTCTTAATTGTCGCCATTGTCGGAAGACCAGTTTCCAAGTCCCATCCTCGTTGTTCATAGTATTCATCAAGCATCTGGTTCAGCTCCACAACCTGTCCTTTTGGTGGTCCCACAGGAGCTGGGTCATCCGTCAAACGTTTTGGTATCTGATCATCTTTTCTACCTATTCCTCGTCTGACATTAAAGAGACGGTTTAGATTTACGATTCTCTCACCAATCTGTTGGAGGTCATCTCGATTCAAGTCAAGACCATTGTGTATCTTAAGAGCAAGAGCAATGTCATCATAGAAGAATTCTGGTGGGATTTGTGTTCCGTATTTACATAGTCCAACACTCTCAATCATGACCATGTAATCCTCACATTCTCTGACCATAATTCCCTTGTACTTCGGATTTAGTCTATCTGCCATCTCTGGGAGATACTGTTCTCCAAACCTTTCTTTGATATCCTCATCAAATCCAGCTTCATCTAAGACAGGAAATGCGTAAAGATGGTCAGCTCCTCGAGCTGCGGTCGCTGCTGCTAGACCCATTGATTTCTGTGCTCTGGGTTCTTGTCCTGCAAACTCCTGTTTCTTCACATGCATGACAAACTTCTCTGTTCCTCGTCCGATTTTTTGAGCAGCACGATAACTTCCCTCTGCAAGAAGGTCTCCAAAGCCTTCTCGCATTGCAATCATCTTGGTAAGCTTCACAATAGTTTCATGATTTCCCCAGTTGAGCTCAAGGCCTCCTGTATCTTCAGCAGTTATGAGCCCTTCATCCCAGCATTCCATTGCCCATGAGATAGTCCCTCCGAGTGAGATAGTATCCATACCATATTGATTTGCAAGATGATGACCAAAGAGCACTGATTCTAAATTATCATTTCCACAGCGCGAACCCATAGAAGACTGAGTTTCAAACTCAGGTGCACCTCCGACGTAGGCATATGGTCCTGAGGAGACCCTAGTATATCGTGCACACCTCTGCAAACAACTCCAATCGGAACGAGGTTTTACAAAGTACTGTTCGTTAATTGCATCACCACTAATTTTCTCGTACCCCTCGAATACACCTTGTCGCATGTTGTAACTCGGTAAGCGGCCAATATGTTGCATAAGCTCTACAAGGCTTGTCGTTCCATATTTAGCTCGACCAGGAGTGAATGGATTTGCTAGCATTCTTCTATAGAACTCATCCATATGGGATAGATACCCTTTCTCATCTGCAACCTCAATCTTACCCGTTCCCCTCACACATATAGCTTTAATCTTCTTGGATCCCATGACTGCTCCAAGTCCAGAGCGGGCAGAGGCACGGTCTCTGTCATTCATAATTGCCGCAAATCTGACAAGATTCTCTCCTGCCTGACCTATTGCTAGAGTTCTACATTCCTTTCCATGTCTTGCCTTGAGGATATCATCAGTTTCAAAGACATCTTTCCCCCACAAATCAGTAGCATCAAGCAGCTCTACTTCTTCATCTGCAATGTTAAGGTAGAGAGGTTTCTTAGATGCGCCTGTAAACATGACAGCATCATACCCTGTAAACTTTAGTTCAGGTCCCCAGAATCCTGCGGCATGACTCTCTCCCCAAACATCAGTTAATGGTGAAAGTGCAGCAACAACATGTCTTGAGGACTGGGGAAACATAGATGCAGTAAGTAGACCAGTTGCTATCCCTAGAACATTTTTCGGTGAAAGTGGGTCAGTTCCTGGGGGGACCATATCATAGATTATCTTCGAGAGGAACCCCGCTCCAAGTAAATACTTCTTCACAAGGTCCTCATCTACAGGTTTCTTCTCAATACGACCAGATGTCATATCCACCCACAATATAGTCCCTGCAATACCTTTCATGGTTTGGAACCTCCCTTATCGTAGAGTTCCAACTTGTAATCTTCATAATAACAGGAAAGCTTACCACTACTATCCTTTTTCTCAAGCCCTTCGTCAGTGGTCATCCAGATTGCATTAACAGGGCATCTCTTTACACATTGACCACACTGGATGCATTTGATTGCTTTTCCAGTATCAGGGTTTATTCTAATGGCATTATAGGGGCAGGCTGCAACGCACTCTCCATGACCAACACATTTTCGATTGTTGACAATGACAATTCCTTTAGAAGTTCTTGAGAGAGCCTCTTCTGGACATGCTTCGATACAAGGAGCATCTTCGCAGTTATTACAGAATAATGGAAAATCTAGTCCCGGTTCTATGCGTAACACTCTCACTCGGGACCTAGCAGGGCTTATGACTTTATGAAAATACATACTACAAACGTTAACGCAAATCATACATCCTGTGCAAATCTCAGGGTCTCCAATTACAAATTTCAGTTCGGACATCTTTTACATTTCCTCAATTAGCGCTGAATCGCTCATGGATTGAAATCTTCCATATCCCGGCTTTATGGTGGTTCTATCCTCCTCAAACACCTTTTTCCCCCTTACAAAGGTCATCAATGGTACACCTCTCATTTTCAAACCATCGTATATGGTCCATCCGCATTTAGAGAACATCATATCAGCGGATATCGTTTCCTCCTTTGTCGGATCGATTAGAACCAAATCCGCATCAGAACCAATCCGAATGACTCCTTTTCTAGGGAATAGACCAAATATCTTGGCTGGATTTGAAGAAGTTATCTGTAGAAGCCGTTTGAATGAAATACGCCCATTATTGATACCCTCTGATAAAAGTACTCTTAGAATCATCTGAATTCCGTCCACTCCTGACCATGCTTCCCTGATATCATCTCTACCGGTTTCCTTCTTCTCAATAGGACACGGTGCATGATCACTAACAACAATCTCAATAGAACCTCGGAGAAGTGCAGACCAGAGTGCAGCTCGATCTTCTTTTGCTCTCAGAGGGGGATTCATCTTGCACTTGGGTCCCAACCTGTTCATATCCTCCTGATTGAATGTCAGATGATGCGGACAAGCCTCCGTAGTGATGGTGACTCCTTGAAGACGACCTCTCTCTATCTCTTTGATTCCACCTTTAGTAGATACATGAGCAATGTGAATATGTCCACCTGTTTCATGTGCAATTGAAATGTTCTGCCGAATTGCAAGCTGCTCCGCAAAGGGAGGTCTTGCCAATGAATGGCTGATTGGAGCATCCCAATCCGCACTCATATCCTTACTAAATTCATCAATTATCCCTGAATCCTCAGAATGAATCGTTATCATACCACCATGTTCCGATATCTCACTCAATGAGCGTGTGATGACTCCAGAACTTGCTTGGAACGGAGGGCAGGTGAATGCCTTGAAGGATGATATCCCCTGTTCAAGCAGTAAAGGAATCCTATGATAATTCTCTTCATTCAACATCCCTCCATATATTGAGAAATCAACAATAGAGAGTTCTTCGCCTTGTTTGATCTTTTTCTCAACAGCATCAATAGTATCTACCTGTGTTACTAATGGCATCTCGACAAATGTCGTTACACCACCTGCAGCAGCAGCTCTAGAGCCAGTAGTGAAATCCTCATGGTCTAGCATTGCAGAGTCATGGATGTGTGCATGTGCATCGATTAGTCCTGGCATCAGTATCTTTTGATTCGCATCAATTATCTCTGATGCGTCGGGAAGATGTTCATCAGTGGCGATAAGACAGACCTTGCCATCTGAAACTGCAATACCCCCTCTGGTTAGACCACTTTCTAATAGCACTCGTGCATTCTTGATTACGAGGTCGACAGAAGTGGCATTCACTTATTCACCCGCCCCCTACCGGTGGGAATAAGGCCACTGCATCTCCATCCTTCAGAACTGAGTCATATCCATCCAATAACTCAATTCTCTTTCCATTTATCATACATGAAAAGAATCGTTTCATCTCTCCAGTTTCAGGATCAATGACAGTATCTATGAATTGTTTTCCATATTTTACTTTGAGTTCCTCGAGCAATTCACGTATGTTCCTTGCCTCCATCTCGATTCTCGGAATTTTGGTGATTTCCCTAACAGTTGCAAAGAACTTGACAGTGACTTTAGCCATTTTCTTTTCACATCGACTATCTGCCCAAAGGAAACAAGGGATTTTAACGCTTATGAACTGTAAGAATATGGTGAAGAAAACAGGATTTGGAGAAACGTAGCGTGGAGATTGTAGTCGTCGGACATCTCAGCAGAGACCTAATAATTACCCCTGAACAGACCAGAGAAGCTCTTGGAGGAGGTCCTGCTTATGCTATGATCTGTCCCTCTTTAGGTGCGTTAGGCACAGGAATAGTAACACGCGTGGGTTCTGATTTTGAGCAGACGTATATTGATACATTGAAGAATAGTAACTTAGACCTCTCAGGATTTAGAACTGCTGGAAAGAAGACAACTCGTTTTGTTAACGAGTATGACAAGAATGGGAAACGGACCCAACGAGTTGAATCAGTCGCACCAGAGATAAGGTCTGCAGATTTAATGCCAAATCACCTGCAAGCCAATATTATTCATTTTACACCGATTCTGAATGAAGTCCATCACTCTTGCATTGAATCTGCAAGAAGCTATGGGGCACTTGTTTCTTTAGATGTCCAAGGATTTACTAGGAAACTCGATGGAGAGCGGGTCGTAGAACAAAAATGGGAACAAGCATCTCAAGTTCTTCGGAACGTTGATGTTGTGAAATGTAACACTGATGAGCTCAAATTGATATTTGGAATGGAGTCTGTTTTAAGCGCAGTAACTCTCGTACTCTCCCTTGGACCAAGAATAGTAGTTGTGACAAAAGATCGAGCGGGCTCAACAATCTATACTCGTAACTCTCAGATTGATATACCGCTAGTGCTAGCTGAGAAGCAAATTGATACTACAGGGTGTGGGGACGTGTTCATAATTAGCTTTTTACTTGAATACATGAGAACTGGAGATGTAAAACGAGCTGGCATCTTTGGTGCAACCTGTTCATCATTCAATGTAGAAACAGTAGGTCCTTATAATCTACCTTCAAGAGAGGATGTTGAGAAAAGGATGCACGCATATCTTTAGTCGATAACGTATTGAGGAATCCTTTTCAGCGAGATATAGTCGCATTTTACTGCAGGTGTAACTGATGCTTACTGACCTTGATCGACATATGGAAGCAGATGGTGTTGATAGTATACTCGTTTCTGGCAACGCATTCGAAGTTCCTGATATATTTTGGCTGACTGGATTTCGTTCGCCTGATGACATTCTTTTTCTTCATAATAGAGGTGAAGAATCCTTAGTCGCCGCATCACTCCATGCGATAAAACGAGTAACGAAGGAGGGGTTCATAAACCGTACCCATGATTTTACTGATGTTGTTCGAGCCTTAATGAAGGAAGGAAAGCGTGCATCAGATTTTCCAGAGATACTTATGAAAGATCTACTAGATACGCATTTTTCAGGAGAAGTGATTGGTGTACCAGACCACCTACCTGCATCAGACGTATTAGTCCTTCAAAAGCTCGGCTATGAAGTCAAGGCAGTACCAGACTTGCTCAAGAATGCCAGAGCAACAAAATCATCAAATGAGGTCAAGCTAATAGAGAAGGCTGGAAAAGCAACAATTGGAGCAATTTCCCAAGTCATCGAAATGATCAAAGATGCAGATATTGGTGCAAACAATACAATCCAACACATGGGGAAACCCTTGACAGTAAGAGATGTCAAATTAGCACTAGATCATTTCCTCTTGGACCATGATGCTGAATCCGCTGAGGATGCCATCGTTGCAGTTGGTACAAGGGCCTTTGACTGGCACTATTTAGGAGAACCAGAAGATAAACTGAAAGCTGGAGTCCCAATCATCATGGATGTTTTCCCACGTTTGAAAAGAGAGTTCTATGTTGCAGATGTGACTCGTACATTCGTTAAGGGGGCTGTAGAGCCGCGAGTAAAGGAGATGTTTGTTGCTGTTCTTGCTGCTGCAGATGCAACAGTAGATG
>JAEORG010000203.1 GCA_016841005.1 Candidatus Thorarchaeota archaeon
GCTCGTAAAGTCGCAGATGTCCAAGATGAAGAGCTACTCGATCTTAGTAGTTTGCGAGAAAAATGCGAAATCTGCAAGACCAATAGTTGACCTTTCTTAACACAGCTCGAGCCACCCAGAGCCAGGACGTTATTATGCTATAGAAGCAATCTGATTATTTGTTCTACGTTTCTCAAAGTTCTCGATAAATCTGATTAATGGCCTTGAAACCCACCAAACAGGTGGTACCTTCCTAAGGAACTTTTTCAGGTTGTCAATATCCTTGAGTCTCATCACTCCTGTTGTCAAACTTAAACTGAGAAAGACATACCATAGAGGTGCTAAAAATGTTAACTTAAGTAACGATGAAAATGTAGTCGTGGATATGAATGGGATAAAACTGAGTACATTCACCACATAATCTATCAAGAACCCCGAAAACAGTGAAAACGCATACGCTACTGGGATTGCCATCCCTGTCAGGATAGCACTCCTAATCATGAGCGATCTACCTACCGAGAGAGATGTTGTTCGTCTCGTATAGTAGTGATATATCAAGTATAATGGAATAGCTGTCACCCATAGAAGTGCTAAGGCTATCACGCCAAGAAATGGTTGAAATATTATAATCCACGCAACCTGAGCTGCAACGTTCAACGCACCAAGAATGAGTAGAGCTTTCATTTTGTCCAATGCGACCAACACGTTGGAGTATATACCAACCATTGGAGCCAAAAGAAGGACTGGTGATAGAGTCATGAGGAATTGATGTGCGGATATGCCGCCTGTGGTGTCCAAGGCTCGAACACCATAGATTCCTCCGAGTAGGAATTCTCCAAATGTAAGAGTTGCTACAAATGCGAAAATCAGGGTTGGTACTAAGATACGATTGCTATCATTGAATCTCTTTCTCAGATTTTCATTTTCTCCTCTTGTATACATGGCAGTAATGTTCGGTAGGAGGACTGCGTATGGGGCGTATAGAAATGCACGTAGGGTAGTAGCAGTACTATCCGCAATTGCGTATCTTGCCATGTCTGTGTCTGTACCAAAGTAATCTACTAACAGGGGTGTCACGTAATTACCGAAAGAAGCAATCAAAGAAAGCGCTAGAAAGACTCCAGCAACACGAAATAGGGGCTGAGATACTTCTCTGGCATAGGTGAGATCCACTGAGATTCCCTCAGCTCTCGCTTCCCGAATTACTAGTCCTATGGCAGCCACGAAACCGAAAATTGTGATGAATAGGTACATGTACAAGATACTTTCTAGAGTTATCCACATATTTACAAATAGAATCAATAGGATACCTATCCTTGAGCCATTGTACACAGTATCCACAACAAGGCTCCTCTTCATCCGCTGAATGCCAGTGAAGAAAGACTTCGCTACCGTGATGTAAGCACTTGGGAGTAATGAGATAAGAACAAGAATCCACATTGTTCTCAATTCAGAAGTTGTTTCAGGAACATCCGTGGATAGGAATCCGACTTGCTCCGCTAGAACTGTGGTAATAACTGCGAATATGGAAAAAATGATTGTCACAGTCAAAATCGATAGGAACAGTGTGACTCCCATTTTCTTTGGTTCTGTCGTGTATGATGATATTGTTCGTACAATGGCTGTGGTCAACCCAAAAATGATGGCGACAGATATTAGATTATTCCAGTACATCAGTACTTTCAGATGCGCATAATCTGATAGAGTCCAAAGTTCAGTAATGTCTGCAGTTCTAACTAGAATAGCTCCTGATACTAGACCTGCGACAACTAATAGCGCCCTTGAAATAGATTCAGTAATGAGATTGAGACTGACACTATCTGCAACAACAAGGGAAGAACTATCATCACTCATCGGTTATCGGCGTCCCTCTGACACATGAAATAACTCTTTCTATAATCATATCCTCGCACCATGCTAGAAGCGCCTACGAATGATTTATGACGCATTCATATTTCTCTAAACCCACTGGTAATGAATTATGACTCTAGAAAATTCCTCTGTGCTTGTGACTGGCGCTGGTGGATTCATAGGTAGCCATCTAGTTGAGGAACTATTGAAGCTTGGTGCAAATGTCCGAGCATTCATCCGGTATACTTCTGGTGGCAATGAAGGGAACCTTCGATACATTGATCGTCCTGACGAAAACCTCGAAGTCTTCATGGGTGATCTGAAAGATCCCTATGCTTGCAGAGAAGCAATGAAAGACGTAGATTATGTTTTCCATCTAGCCTCTGTGATATCAATACCTTACTCTTATCGAAATCCCCGTGAATACTTTGAGAATAATGTATTCTTCATTCTGAATATTCTTCAAGCGGCTCAGGAGCTCGGAACAAAGGCAGTAATACATACCTCAACGAGTGAGGTTTATGGCTCTGCCGAGAAAATTCCAATAAATGAGTCTCATCCGCTGAAAGCACAATCACCATATTCTGCCAGTAAGATTGCAGCAGACAAAATTGTTGAGAGCTTTTATCGTTCCTTTGACACTCCAGTTGTTACCGTACGTCCCTTCAATACATATGGGCCTCGTCAATCAATCCGTGCTGTAATTCCAACAATTATCACGCAAGCCCTAAGTCAGAAAAACATCCTTCTTGGGGACATGAGGCCAACACGTGATTTTCTATTTGTTTCCGATACAGTTCGAGGATTTCTTGATATAGCTCGGAATGCAGAGAAGCTTTTCGGAGAAACTCTCAATCTTGGCACTGGAGTAGAAATAACGATAGAGAAGCTTGCCCAAACCATCAGCAAGGTGACTCAAACAAAGGCAAACATAGTATTTGATGCTTCAAAGATACGACCTACAAAGAGTGAGGTTAGTAGACTGTGTGCTGACATATCAAAGATCAAGAAATCACTAGGTTGGAAACCGGAAATCACTCTTGAAGACGGATTGAGAGAAACAGTCCAATGGTATCAAAACTATCTCTCATTTTACAAACCGTCGAAAGGATATATGTAGGGTGACTAAATGCAAGCGGCAATTCTTTGTGGCGGTGAAGGAACTCGATTAAGACCCCTTACCTATGCTGTTCCCAAACCTCTTTTACCACTCGGACCAAAACCGATTTTAGAAGTCACAATAAATAGAATGAAAACTCAAGGATTTCGAACCTTCTTCTTAATGGTGAACTACAAATCAGACATGATAAAGAGCTACTTTGGAACTGGTTCTAATTTTGATGTTGAGATTAAATACTACGAAGAAATAGAAAGGAGAGGGACTGCAGGACC
>JAEORG010000204.1 GCA_016841005.1 Candidatus Thorarchaeota archaeon
AAGGTTTTTCTGAAAGTGAAAACGATGCTTCTTTTCCCAGCCTAGATTGATTGGGAAACTCAAATTATTAGCTCAAAGGTAATAAGTGCAAGAGCAATAGCGACGATAATAGTCACAATTAACATCTGAGCTTCAAAGCTCGTTAGCTTAGCATTTCCATCATGGAATCGCATTTGTAGGTCCCTACCTCGATAGTCGTGAGTCTTTTGCCCTAGTTCCGCAATGTAGTCAATGAATTCGTTACAATAAAAGAGTTGATAGTTTATCATAATGCGACATTGTCATGGTAGAGAAATCTTCGGACCTGATTATCTACCATACAGGCAAGAGAAGCAGATGTAGTTTTAATTTAGAGAGGGGGCTTCATGCTCCGCTTTTCCTTCCTTTAATTACCTCTTAGATTCAAATTCATTCAATCTTGATTTCTAAGAGCAATTAATTCATAAAAGTGGCTGATGGCCATCATGAAACTGATATTTATGAATCTGCATGAATCTCATAGATGCTGGAGAATAGGAAGATACCACAATAATCTTGAGAGAAGGAATTTAAACTCAATTTTCGCGACCCTATTTCATTTTGTAATATACGCATCTTTGAGCTATTGGGCAGGATATACAAACTGGTTTAGTTCTGCAAATAATTTTAGCAAAGTCTAGTAGTGCATAGTTGAGATCTCGAAATCCATTCTGCTGGGTAAATTCAACGGCCTTCAAGATTCCGAAGGTAGTTAGATAGCCCTGATAACAGAAGCTTTCTTCGAACTTCCAAGAATTCTTCATAGTTGTCAGCAGTCCAAAGTTTCTTGTCAAGAGGCACAAAATGCTCTTCTAGCTTTCGTGAATCTACGCTTTCAGTTTCAAAATACTCCAATGGCGCTTTACTGGAAATTGTTGAATTAGCTTCTGATGAGATAAGAGTGATGTTCGCGATATCATCAACGTAATAACTATCATAATAATCATTATCACTGAGATACTTCCTTGGAAAGATATGATGCGCATGTAGCCCGCTGGAACGAACCAAGCCCCCTCCGAACCAGTCTGTAGCATTCCGATTCCTCTCAAGTACATACATTAAAAGGAGCAGTCTTTTTGAGTATAAAGAATAAAAATCATGGCGACTAATCTTTAATCCACCTACTTGTTTGCGCAAGGCTTCAACCATACCTTTTGCATCCTTGCCAGATCGAATTTGCAGTAAATCTTGATCTAAACGTCCGTTAACAGTTTGAGAGTACCTTCCATGATAAGATGCCATCAGTAACCAATAAAAGAGCAGGTCTGTGTTTCGCCTTGACATTTTACCTCCGCATTTATGAATATAGTAGGAAAATGGGGTTAATACAGCCTCATTCGGAAGTAGTCTAAGATTCTCCAAACCTCTATTGGCAAGCAAATAGTATGCTTCTTTGAGGGATTTTTTGACTTCACTCCAGACAGTTTTTGTTTCCTCACGATTTTCAGCAAGCCTATCAATTGACTTCTTCATTCTACTAGCAGTAAAACTCGTTTGGTTTAGTCCCATTGCAGCAGCCAAACATCGTATCGGCGTTCGAATGGATGTCATTGTTCTCTTACTTGTTGTTCGATGGAAATTTAGAATGTCATCTTTGAACGTTTTATTGAATTTTGAGGCAAGGATTGAAAAGAACATATCAATTGCGCCAATCTTCACGCCTGCCGAGTTAATCGCCAAGAAAATTGATGCAACATCTTCATAGGAATACTTGGGACCAACAATTCGTAGCCCGACTTGATTTTGCCTTATTGCATAGGCTGTTTTCTTGAGCCTTTCTTGTTCAGTAACCAGACCTCTTGCCTCCAAATCGAGTACCAATTTTAAAAACTCATTGGACTGAACTGCAATATCGGTAACACTGATTTCGTGATCATCCCATTTATCATTCCGCGAGTACACCTCGTCTTCCCAGGGGTCATAGAAGAGCTGCTTTCGTTCAATTATATTCCCCTCTCGCTTAATTTTAAAACCATGTTTCACTAGTAGTAATGTCGTGATTCTCTGCTGACCATCTAGCACAAATAGCGATCCATGAAGCGGAGAAGAACTGTCAATGAATTGAATTGGCTCAAGTGGGTAGGTATGACTTGGCGACCATAAAGTAATCATTCCAAGTGGGTAACCTCGCTTCATAGCGTCTATAAACTGGAGAATATGGCGATCAGTCCAAACAAACTCTCTCTGTATTGTTGGAAGCACGTATTGACCTGCTTCTGCTTGTTCCATTATTGACCAAATAGGAGCAGAACTCACACCGAGGTAATCGTCGGAACTCACTTTCTTGTCCCCTCTAATGGTGTTTTAGAGTTAATAAACCAAAAATATCTTATTTGCACGAATGCAGACAAATCAACCATCCCAAAAGGCACTCTTTTCTCCCTTACTCTTTCTTGAATTCGACTGACTGATTAGTCGACTTATGCAGAAATCTGATTAGGACGTCAGAGCTATTTTAAGGGTTAAGGGAGATGCAATCAATTGCATATAGAGATAGGTACCTGGCAGGTTTCGAGTGAGAAGAAAGAGGAATTCTTGACAGCCACGCAGACTTTCATCGCAGTTCAAAAGGCCAAGCGAGATGAGATGCTCTACAAGGAAGCTAGATTCTATACGAAAGTTGATGATGAAAACTCTCTTGTGCACTGGATGTACATTGACTTCTTTGAAAATCTCAATGATTGCCAGAAACACTGGAACATGGTTGAAAAGGAGTGTGAACTCAGAGCACCTTTAGAAACTTTAATGTCTAAAATTGTTCCAAACTCATTCAAGACATCTCGATGGATTGAAAAAGATGAATTAAGACTCGAGTGAGTTTTTGTTGCCCAAGTGTGTTTCTTGTTCACAGCACTGGAGATCTTCGGACCCGACTATCTACCGTACAGGCAAGAGAAACAGATGTAATTGCTAATTTTCTGAATTTGAAGGAACTGATTCAGAATTGGCAATATTATCTGAAATATGATTTCT
>JAEORG010000205.1 GCA_016841005.1 Candidatus Thorarchaeota archaeon
AAAAAGGAGTGTAGTACGCCTTTCCGGAGGAGGCAATGGTCCTGCTTCCTCCACATTTTAAATCCACTCACACCATCAATCGTTCTCTAATCGCAGCATCAATATCGATTTTTCTGAGTCTTCTCACAGCCGGCAGCGTGGCAATGAATGCTGTAAATATTGTAAGAAGACCTACACCCAAAAACATCACCACATCAAACATTGGTGAATAGAAAGGAATGTACGTTCGCATAAAACCGTCCAAGAGGTGTGTGAAAAGAAATCCAATCGGAACTGAAATCACAATACCGAAAAGACTAACGATTAGGACCTCAAGGAATAGAAGCTTAGACAATGAGTTCCTTGACCATCCTATAGCTTCCAACTGTGCAAGTTCAGGAGTTCTCTCACTAGTGCTAATAGAAACGATGTTCCAAACAACTGCTAGCAATAGAACCATAGCCATGGCTGCCATTCCGATTGTTATTGCAGTCCCCTGAGCTTCGCTTATTGTTCCACTTGATGCCTGAGATTCTGTCATAGAATTCTCCACATCATCAAGGGCAAAGACTTCTTCAGCCACAAGATCTGGATTTCCACCAGGTGTAATCTTCACGAATAGTCCACTTATCATCTCTTGGCTCAGCATCTCTGTAGCTTTTGTGAGTGACATGTAGAAAACGTTTAGAGGTGAGCTTACAATCCCCACAACTCTGAACTCGCCGGTAGAACTGCCTACTGTTATATTGACAATAGTATCTAATTCTAGTCCCAACATAGTGGCGATGGTGACATCCACAAGCAGTTCAGACTCACTTTCAATCGTGCGTCCTGATTCGATTTTAAACAAATGTAGGGTGCCACTGGCATTTAAACAGAGTAAGCTGATTAATTGGTCTTCTCCCGAAATGAGTGCAGTGGTTCCCATCTTCAAGTAAGGCTCATACTTATAGACATCTTCAACCTGCATCATGAGACTTGAAACTTGTGATGAATTCAACGGCTGTTTGAAATCAACAAGTAAATCCCATTGCTCATATTGATTCATGTAGATAGAAATACTGTTGTTGTACCCCCCAACAGTTGTTGTGCCCATGAATGCAACTCCAGCTCCAAGTGAAACTCCGATGATCATTAGTGCAGCACGAGTCTTATTGAGTGATAAAGCTCTAACAACATATTTGAAACCATACCCAGTAAGGCCTATTTTCCTTCCGAACTTCTCAAGAATCGGTTCTCCAACATACCCTTTCTCCATCATCCATCCACGAATAGCTCGAATGGGTTCGTATCCAGAAATTCGTCTTGTTGGAAAATAAGCTGCTAGAAGAACAGAACCAATCCCAACAACAACTGCCACAAAGTATACCATCGGGGACAATGCTGCTGGTTGAACCTCCATAGAATACATCGCAAGAATTGCGCCTATGAATGCCTGTCCACCAGGCAGACCAAGAGGAATTGCTATGATTGTTGTAACCAAGGCTAGTGCTCCAAGCCAGGTAAGATATGCTCTTTGGATTGAAGAAGTGGAATATCCAAGAGATCTAGTAATTCCTATAGCACGCGAATTGGACTGAATTATTCTTCCAACGGTGGTATATACAACAAATGATGCAACTGAGAAGATAAGCCCTGAAAATAGAACTATCGCTTCATCAGCAATTTCGAACCGCTGAAGTTCAGAACTTCTTAAATCAGTGACATCCATAGTTGTCACAATTGGGTATGGTTCAATCGCAGCGAGTACTGAATTTAGAATGATTGTCTGGTTATACCCATCCTCATACCGGATTAGTATCTCATTCACAACATCTTTTTCACCAACACCAGCATACGCAAGCTCCTGTAAGATGGATATATCAATCCAGATGGGTGCTATAGCGGAAAATGTAGCTCGTGAGGGGGCGTGAATTAGCTGTTTTGGATTTCTATGGGGAAGCAGGTGTTCAAGAGAACTAACAATTCCAACCACTTCCACATTGAATTCAGTACCAAAAACAGACACTACTATGTCAGAATTGATGGTTAATCCGTTTGCTGCCGCAAAAGCTTGCTCTACGAGAGCCGTGTGGTTATTTGAGGGGCTCAAATATGAGCCATCAGACAGAATTAGTTTGAATACTTCAGGAGAGGATGATGAATCGATAC
Organism: Candidatus Thorarchaeota archaeon; assembly: GCA_016841005.1. Next base: position 2,131 of record JAEORG010000205.1, read on the forward strand.
CGTAGATATCTGCAGGGTTCTTATCATGACCTAAGAAACTTATCTCTCCGAATACGTGATACCTGCTTGTAAAAGCTTCAACTCCCTCAATATCTCCAATCCCTGCAATATGGTCACGAGGTACCGCATATGCTACAGCCATAAAATCAGGAGATGCGTATCTCTCATAGGTAGCATCTATACTCGCACGCATCATAGGAAACATTGCAGAGAAGGCAACATAGCAGAAAACTCCAATGAAAACAAGAGTCAAACTACTGAGCACTTTTCCCTTCTGGCCAAAGATCTCCTTTCGAGTTTTTCGTAACAAAGTGCCAGCCAACTTTACTCCTCCGCTTCCGATTCTGAAACACCATAAATTGTACCTGATCTCAAGAAGACAGACCGATTAGCCACTTTTGAAACAGAAATTTGATGAGTAACAGCTATTATAGTCGTTCCAGTTTTCTTGTTTAACTCACTAAGTAAGTTCCAGATTATATCAGAAGTTTCAGCATCCAAATTCCCTGTGGGTTCATCCAAAATAAGGAGTGGAGGTTCTTTTGCAAGGCCTCTGGCAATAGCTACCCTCTGTTGTTCGCCACCACTCATCTGAGACGGATAATTGTGAGCTTTATCGAGAATTCCAACCAAGTCAAGATAATGAAGTGCTCGCTTTCGCATCTCGTTCTTATCTTTGATATCCATTGCTATACCAATCTCTACGTTTTCCACAGCGGTGAGTGTGGGAAAAAGATTGTAGAATTGAAAGACAAGTCCTGTGCTCTTTCGTCTAAAGAGGGTTCGCTCATCCCTGCTCATACTCGAAATATCTGTATCAGCCACAAGTACACGACCTGAAGTAGGGGTGTCCAAAGCGGCTATCATATTCAAAAGAGTAGTCTTGCCAGAACCTGATTGACCTAATATGGCAAGAAACTCGCCTTGCTTTACATCAAGAGTCACACCGCGAAGCGCTTTTACAATTGTTTCGCCAAGTTTGTAATCTTTCTTCAAATCTTGAATCCTGACAAGTGGCGTTGAGGATGACATTTCTAATCACCTGATTCTACAGATCTTTGGTATCGAATACATATGAACTGGAGCGAAAACGCATTTCTGGGAGTATACGGAAACAAATTCTTTACGCTGAAGTAATACTACATAAAGAATCGTTTACGTATTATGAACGATGTGCGCCAAGATGAACATGACTGCTGTTTACAAAGCTCTATCAAACCCTACGAGGGTAAGACTTTTTGAATATCTCCTAGAGAAGCGAATTGTGAACAAAGGAGACCTCATGGCTGAGATTGGTCTCGAAAGAGCTGCACTAGATCACCATATCAAACCTCTGAAAGAAGCAGGTCTTATCACGACGATGGATGTAGTGATTGACCATGTTAAGAACTGCTTGTGTTTCCCTACATTTTCGATATCCGTTGAAAGTAATAAGGAGATCAGCCCATCTGTAGTTCTGGAAGTGGTTGGCAATGAGATCGAGAGCGATATCAACCACGA
>JAEORG010000206.1 GCA_016841005.1 Candidatus Thorarchaeota archaeon
ATGGATACTATAGGAGTTTTGTGACTCTCTTGCGACAATCAAAGCGTCTGTATAATTTCGAAGTGTATGAATAATATTCCCCTTCAGATTCTTCTTCAAATACATCCATGCATTGTTAGAGATTAATAGAACATCGATTTGCTTCAACACAGGCTCTAGATGCTTGAGACCTCTTTCAAGGAATGGTACCGAACAGCGATATACAATAGGAATGGAGTTACTCCTTGCAAATGCACTTATTGTGGAGGCAACTTCAGTAAAGACTTCCCCAAGATAGACCACTCGCGTTTTTTCAAACTTCGACCATGGTACTTGAGAAGGTGTAGTAATCGATAGCGCGGATGCTGTACCAACCCCAATCAGAGTTCTTGACCCTTTTTGATCATTTATCAAAACAGTTTCATTAGTGACCTTTCCATCCTCGACTGATATATTCGTTACATCAACTTCCTTCTGAATCAAATTGGAGATTAGGTTCCATCCGTCTTGATTGTTACCAACCGTGGACACAAATGTAACTGATTTACCACGTTCTGCAAGAGTTTTAGATAGACTGATACTAGGTCCTCCAGGATATCGTACAGGAATGTCGCAACTTATGCTACTATTCGGATTAGGCAACTTAGTACAGGATATTTTAGTGTAATATGCAGAAGCTCCAAAAATCAAGAAGTCAGGTTTCACATATTCTTTTGAGCTGCTACGCATGGCATTTGCCTGAGCTTTGGTAAATATGTCTTGAAGAGAGGAGCTGGATATCTCGAGATCCCGAAATAAAGACACAATATGAGTCAAGTAATCCTCTAGAAGGTATGAGGTCAGTTCGCGCACATCGGACGGTAAACCCTCAAAGAAAATCCTAGCGAAACTCCATCCTGTCTTGGTCAGCTCATGAATAACTACTCGTTTACCTTCGTGTATAGCGCTACTACTGGTCACCAATCCAGCATTCTTTAAAGCTGAAAGATAAGCCAAAATACTCTTGTTTGAGTGGGGCAACTTCTCCACAAGATCTCTCTGAAGGACTTTTCCGTCTTTGTCAAAACTTGAGAGTATTGGTGCAGCAACTTTAGGCGCGAGAATAGTTTTGATGAATGCTTGTTTTTTGGTTAAATCGTGTGGAAGAAGGACAAGATAAGGAAGGAAACGTGATTTTGACAGCATATCTATTACCTCCAGTATCTTCAAATACTGGTTGTTCCACCCATTCAGTGTACAAACTTACCTATGTAGTTTACTAAACTACACTATACCTAGAGGTAAAGAAAATGTCAAACTTTCCAAATTCGAAAGCATATCCATGGGTACTTACAGGGATTTTTGCAGCTGTTCATACAGTTCTAAGTATTATTCCAGCATTTCCTGGAGTAGGAGGAGGAGCTATATCGTTAGGAATGATATCAGGGCCTCTTGTGGGATACCTTCTCGGCCCAATATATGGAACAATTTCTGTTCTTATCGGCTCAATCATCGGGCTTTGGGCAAATCCAACAACTCCAATACTAGGAATATTTACTGTGATACCACCAACTGTTGGTGCATTTGCTGCTGCAAGTGTTCGTGCGAAGAAATCTATTCTTGTACCAGTTCTAATTGCATATGGTTTCCTACTCTTCTTGATAGGACCAATTGGGCAATTCACATTTCAATTTCTCTGGCTACATCTAGTCGCAATTTTGCTTGCCTTATTAATGATGATTCCAAAACTACGAGATTCGTTTGACATGCCAGAGTCTACACCAATAAACTATGCATTTCTACTAATTTCATTTTGGATTCTTAGCTTTGTTGCTGTTATGGCTGACCATGCAGTAGGAGCAGGTATTGGAGTGTCATATTTTCATTATGTGCTTGGATTTTCAGCATCGGATCTTGAATTTGTTTTCATGACTATTGTACTTCCGATTTATCCAATCGAAAGGATTGTTATGGCCACTATTCTAGCATTTGTCCTATTTGCATTAGATAGAACTCTTGCTAAGAGTGACTTTAAACCACCTCTCATAGGTGAAGAACAACAGAGTTTTCAAGAATTACCTAGTGATGAAATAGGTTGATTTCAGGAGAGAAGCATTTACATATCACAGATGGAGTTCTATTGAACTCTATCTGATTTCCTTTTTCATTTCTCAATACATTGTTGGCATTAGAACGAAGCTTCATATGCTTTCATGCCAGTTTTATACATGGAACGGGGGTTTCGGAACCGTTCAACCTAACATGTCTAGGTTATCAGGAGTAACAGAATATTGCAATTAGAAGCATTTTGGTTTGGAATGACGTTCCTATTGATAGTAATCGCCTTCTTTGCGTTGATGTTCATCGCAAGTGGTATCAAAGTATTGAAGGAGTGGGAGCGAGTAGCCATTCTACGTCTCGGTAAATTCAAACATATCCGAGGCCCTGGGATAATTTGGGTAACACCATTTCTTGACAAAGTAGCAATGAAGGTGTCCCTTAGGCTTCTTACTTACGCGTTTAAGACCGAGCGTTCATTGACGAAGGATAATGTCCCGGTAGTTGTTGATGCTGTAATGTATTTCCGCGTCATAGATGTTGAGAAAGCAATTCTTAGCGTGGAAAGATACACTGTTGCAGTGGAACTAGCTGCTCAGACTACACTCAGAGAGACCACTGGTAAGGTGACTCTAGATGAACTGTTATCAGATAGAGATAGAATCGCTACACATCTACAGGAACTGATTGATGAGAAGACAGAACATTGGGGTGTAAAAGTCACCGCTGTCGAAATACGAGATGTTGTGATTCCTACTCAATTACAGGATGCAATGAGTAGAGAAGCTCAGGCAGAACGTGAACGCCGTGCAAGAGTCACTCTTGCTCAAGCAGAACTTGAAGCTTCTCAGTCGATGCTTAAGGCAGCTCAGACATATGAGCAATCACCTGCAGGAATGACACTACGAACTTGGAATATTATGCAGGAAATTAGTAAGAATGCTAACTTAATCATCATGGTACCGACTAATATTCCAGAGGTAGGTACATCCGGTGGTATAGCAGCAGCACTGTCAGCGGGTACAAGTGGATTGAAGGTCCCTAAGAATAAGGGAACTGATACCTAATCCCAATTGTCGAATAAAACAGGAGGTAAAGAATATAGACGCTTGGATCAAAATCCTCGTCGTCATGGTACTTATGTCAGCATTGAGTCTAGTGCTCGGAATGATTGTGTTCAATCCTTTCTATGGACTGATTCTTGTTGGCATAATCCTAACCCTAATGGTATTGACTGTAGATCCAGCAACAGGTAAAGCTATGGCACAGGTCACAATCCCAATTGTGATTATTCTGTTCGTCTTCGAGATGATTCTCTTTGGCACAGATTTTGTGTTTGATCCTCTGATGATATTTGTTGTTGGAGCTATCCTCTACATGATGTTCGCTATGTTCACAGGCGGAGGAGGCATTATAGAGGGAGGCTTTATTGATGCTAAGCTTTCATTGAAGCTATTTCCAATCTATGGAGTTGCTATAATCATAGCATGGTTTCTTGACCCAACTGGACATATGCCTGTGTACATAATGGTAGGAACGATCTTTAGTCTGATGGGGCTATACATGGTTTTTCTAAGAAACTATGACAAATGGCCTCAATATGAATATGGCAAGATGCGTGACATTATTGCAATAACAGACATCAATCCTAAGGGTAAGGTCAAGTCAGGCGCTGAAATATGGTGGGCAAAGACAACTGGTCCTCCGATTCCAGCTGGCGAAAGAGTGAGGGTATTAGGCCTCTCTGGAATGACCATGATAGTCGCCAAAGAGGTTGCAAGTGAACTACCTTTTGAGCAATAAATATAGAAAAATGGGGAACAGGGATGGTTTTACCACCCCTTCCTCTTATTTGTTGAACTTTTTCAGTTGCAACAAAATCCACAGAATTGACAATCCAAATAAGAATCCAATTATTGTTGTGATTCCCCATTCAATCTGGAATATTTCAGGAAGATTTACAGATTCTCTTGGGTAAGTTGGAAATAGTATGTATCCTATCATATTCCACGAGAAATGAAATCCAATCGGGACCCAAAGTTTGTTTCCGGACATGAAATATGAGAAGGACAGTACAACACCGCCTAGCATTATGTTGAATGTAAAAAGAACCACCAAATGAAGTGGAACTGTACCTACAGGTGCCCACCAAGCAAAGTGTAGTATAGAGAAAATGAAGGAACTAATTATAATTCCCTTCCCCTGACCCCAAAGATCTACCATCTTAGGCATCATATAACCTCGGTAAGCCAATTCTTCAAAGAAAGCAGTTGGTACAGTAATTATTATTTCAGAGGCAATTAAATCTCCGGTAATCTCGATTGACGGGCGTAAGTCCCCACCAAACATCCAAGCAATAATGACAACTAAAGCTGATGCAAACGCACCAGCAAGTAAACCAATACCGAGATGAGGAAAGAGCTGCGTATCTTCAAGAGCTGCGCCAATGTCGCCTATATTGGATTTCCCGTCCAATTTTAGAAAATACAACACGACAAAGTAAGTCAAACCAAAATTAAGGAAAAAGAGTGCAGTTCCAATAAGACCGTACATCGATGTCCCAATAAATGGTGTAGTTAGTAGAGGGGATAACATCACAATGAGGGCCATTAATCCAGTGAAAATTGTAACTCGAAATAATGGAGAATCGTCGCTAATGCTCATTTTATTATCATGAGATTCAAAATAGTTCTCAGTTAAAACTTGTCCGATGGATAGACACGCGAAGCTATTATCTATAATTGTCGCGTTCATAAAACTACTTCATAGAGTGTGAAATTTGTGGTGCGAAGTAGTCTGAGTATCATCAAAAAATATCAATACATGGGGCCAACTCATTTAAGTAGCGGAATCAAATCGACGTACACACTAGAGCATTCTGTATATATCTATAACAGAAAAATCTGGAAAGACCACACTGTAACGGAGTGATCATCCTTGTCTGAAACCCGAAGAATGTTGCTAGACTTCCAAACTGAAGAAGTTGGAAGAAAAGCTAGGTCAAGCCAAAAGATAAGAGATGCGCTTATCAAAGCAATTTCAGATACATCGGACATTGTACGACAGCGAGCGTTGATTGCGACTATGGATTTGGCAGACCCAACAATAGTGAAAGACATTGTGAAAGCGTTAAAGGATGATGAAGAAGAAGTACGAATTACTGCTGCTGAAGTTTTGGCTTGGTATCAACAACCTAGTACAATACCCAATTTCTTAGAAGGCCTTAAAGATCCCAGCACTTGGGTGAGATCACACTGCGCAAATGGCCTCTCAAAATTAATAAGCGGCCCAATTTGGGCAAGGTTATCAGAAATAAAAATAGATGAGATACTTTCTGATTTTCCTGAAAAGGATGAAGAACAAATCAGAGAATTCTTGATTGATATTAAAGTAAGGTCAGATCAGCTTGACAGATTCATGAGATGGCGAAAAGCAAACTTCGAAGTTGAAATTGATACAAGTATTATTGAGGAGATGGAATCAGGTCCGATAATTCTTGAAGGGGCGGAGGCTTCAGCTGCACCACTCTTACCAAAACCAACTGGCATTTCACAGGAGGTAGAGGAAATTCTATCTGAATTACCAGAAGAGATTCTAGCTACACTACCAGAAGAGGACCTAAAACGTCTTACACCCAGAACTGCCAGAGAATTAGTAGATTCACTATTAGGCTCACTAGCTGATACAAAAGAGAAAGAACCAAAGAAAAAGAAAGTACGAGTCAGAAAGGTAAAGAAAGTAAAGAAAACGAGTGGTCCAACAAAGGAAGAACTTCTTGAGCAAATACCAGAGGAAGTGAAAGCGAGTCTACCAGAAGATGTATTGTCCGAACTCTCTGTTGAAGAACTAGAAGCAGTTGTTGCTTCAAGTTCAGAATCTGGCGCATCTGTAATCGAGGAATCAGAAGAGGCAGACAAAGAATCTAGAAAAAAGGAAAAGAAATCAAAGAAAACCCTTTCTAAAGAAGAGGATGAGAGATTTAATGCTCTATCAGATAAGTTCGGAGAGGACAAAGCAGAGATACTCATTAGTGTTCCAGAGGAGATGCTTTCTGGTATACCAGATGATCAGATTCAGGAAATGGACTTGGATTCTTTGAAAGATTTAGCAGATGCATTGGAGCCAAGGTAGATTCCTACTCGGCTCCACGAATTACAATAGCGAATTCACTTGCTAAACGACCGTACCATTCCAATAAATCTCGCATATTATCGACATGTCTGTATGTACCATTTCCATATTGGGATAGGGCAAGCATCAATTCTTCATCCAACTCACTTCGTTCCCCTAAACCAATACAATACATCACAAAGCTACTTCTCGATGGAAATCTTTCTTTCATTACTTTCAGTGGAGGAGGACCTGCGGTAGTCATACCATCAGTCAGAAGTATAAGCATGGTTGGCTTTGAGGGGTCTCCGAAAGCTTCTAGAACATCAGCTGCTCTTCCGAGCGCATTTCCCATATTTGTAAGTGTTCCACCTTCCTCAACTTTGTCAACAACGTGAGTACTGATTATTTGAAGCCCAAGAGCCTTTTCACGTCCTGTGCACTCAACAAACGGTTGAACTTCTCCAGTGTCTGCATTTAAGAAAGTCATCTCAGAAACTTCTTTCTCAAAGGTGATAACACCAACTTTCTCTCCGTAACCTCGTCCGACTTTTTCAGCGAGGTAAAGGAGAACTGCCATAGCAGCAGCTTCACCTCGAGAAACATTTCGGCCCTCTTCAAATCTATCTAGGAATGCTTGGACTTCAGGATTATCTCCTGCAAGATCCTTCAAACCCTCACGAGCGTGAGCTATGTCTTGAACTGGAACATCATTGGTTTTCATAGATCCACTTGTATCAATGCAAAGAATTGCATTGAATGGAGATGCAATTCCAACGGTCTTGAATTGATAGCCTGTTCGCTCCTTAAGGGCTTCAAATGCAAGTTTCGCAAAACTCTTTCCAGTCAAACTCGGACGTGTGTTCATAATCTCGACTTTTACATCAAGTTCCGGCCAATTGAAAGACATTCCTGGATATACCAGCCGACCTCCAATAAGAGATTCTAGAGATTCAACCATTTCAGCGGCTCGAGTTACGAGGTCCTCAGTATTGGCATCCTCAGATAGAGGTTTTAACCCAAATTCAACATAATCCAAAGCAATCATATCTCTATCATAGAGTGTGACCTCAACAGAGTCACTCTCCATTAGAAGTGATGCCTCTAGTACAAGTGTATCAACATAGATTTCATTTTCGGGTACATCTTCACTCTTTCGTATTTCAGCTGCTCCCCAAAAACTACTATTTGGATCCTCAAAAATTACGATAGAGCCAATCTCTGCTTCAATACGCTCTGCTGTCTTTGGGTGAAGTGTGGCGTATCCACGAAGATCCCCACCATCTACGATTTCAAGGGTCAGGTTATCGACGATATTAGTAGCCTCCGTTACTCCTTGTGTTAATCTTCTTCTCTTAAAGATATAAAGGATAGTACATCCTACTTACTACTTGAAGAGACGAGGAATACTCTCTACAAGAGATTTTGCATCCCGTTCATGACGTGTATTTCTCGTTAATTCTTCAATTAGACGCTCCCCTATCTTATGCGTTGCGTATTCGACAGTGACTAATGAATCCTCACCACTGGTGCCCAAAGATGCAAGTGTTAAGTAATCACCAGGAATATTGCGCAACCATAGATGCAATTCATATTCAACTTCCCTGGATGAGAGGGTAGCAATAACTGAATCATTATATACACCATTAAAGCCACCTTCCTTTTCAGAAACTGGTTCAGGCCAAGTTTGATGAGGTGGTAGCATTGGGTCGAGAGAAGCGAGTTCCCAACCATTCTTGTGTAGGAGAGAGATGATTCCCTCCTCCACAGTAATCCGAGAATTTCCATTATCGCTAGGACAAGCAAGCTGCCGAGGATATCGTTTGGTTGTTCTAGCTGTTCCGAAGGGTCTTTGGGTTATCGAGAGTGCATTTCCGCCCAGAATTCTCTGGACATCACTTAATGTTCCTGGGAATTCTCGAGATAATGCGAACAAAATCAGTTCTGCAGCCTGAACAGATAGGAAACTGTAGTCAGTTCCAAAGATAAGACTCTCCGACCATCTTTTATCAGGCGTCTTGATTCGATTTACAGCCATATCAAAAAGAAGAGGAATGTCTTGATCATGAAGTGTTGAGGTATCTGCACTGAATGATGGATCTCTCAGGATGTCATATAATTTTGAATCACCAGGACTCATCCCACAATGAGCGATGATAATCTTCAATCCGCGCATTGCCATTTGATATTGCTCATCCTCCCTCATCGAATCTACTAATTTCTTGATACGAATGGCAGTTCGCATGTTCCGTGTATCAAAAATGACAGGAATAGCTAGTTCTCCTGCCTTCTTCATAACACGTTTTGTGATATCATCTTCCAATTCATCAATGAATAATTGGGCAAGGGGGTGTAACTTAAGCCCTCTCAAACCGAGATGACGGATTGCTCGCTCTAACTCTCTGACTGCGATATCAGGGGGACCATGTTGTGCATCAGATGGGTCAACACGACCAAATCCAATGAGCCTTGATGAATGAGGCGCGCGAGTGGTCCAACCAGCGATTTTATCATTGGATACTTTGAATGACGGTGATCCATCAGACCCTCGTTTAGAGTAGTCATCCGAATAAGGAAATACTATTGTTCTATCAACAAGCCATCCATGATCTAGCCGTTTCCAGCTCTTTCTGCTGTTGAAAATTCGTGAGGGAAAGGATGGTGCAATTATATCAATTGGTTCAAACAGAAGTTTTTCTTCTTCCATTGCACGTTGTACCAAACGTTTCATTTCAAACCATAAAAGCTGATAGAAGTCATATGCTCCACCTGGTGTGTTCTTATGGGTTTTTTCCTTTCCCATATGGTGATGAGCGTCTACAATATAGATGCGAAAGGTATCTCCCTGTTTTATTCGTTGTTTAGGTATATCCTCAAGTGCTCGCACGATGAGCATGACAATCACGTACCTTAACGATGCCTGAGATGCCTAGAGTGATAAAGTATTGCTCTACGGCGAATTTTCTCATCAACAAGAAAGAGGGGGTCTACATTAGGCATAAATCTGTTTAATCTGTTCAGTAAATACAGGTAGAGACCCGCTATGATTGTTGTAGAGGACAAAGAAACAAACGAAGTCAAACAATTTTTACTCGTTGATGCCAGTACGAAATTAGGATTAGTACAATTAGGAACAAGCATTAGAGCATTTAATCCAGAGAGACTAATCCGTTTTTATGATTTGGTTGCCAATCAGTTGTTTGATTACTCTACACGTTACGCCACTTCGTTTAGGTTTCAACCTCGAAGGGCATATTCCTATTTATCTAAACCTCCTCTATTAGCAACTATCTATGAGAGTGTTCCAAGTACCACTGATAGCTCTTGGATTTGCGATCTCTTTCTTACGAATCCACTCCTTGAAATATCTGGAAAACCTTTGCCAAGATTTCAACAGAAGACGAACATTGATACTTCATACAGATGGGCTGCACAGTCTCAATATTCCTCTAGACTCTATAACGTAAGAGGTCTTCAAAGCGATTTTGAAACCCAACCAGGTTGGGGATGTAGATTGAACTCCAAGAATCTTAAGGGGGTGTTTAAAGGAAAACTCCGCGACACGTTGATATCCAGTATTGTGTCTAGAGACCCTATTTTCTTGAACATAGAACAAGAGCAGGATCTGGAACCTCTTCTTGAGTGGCTTGTTATAACAAAGGAAGCGAATTTACCCCAACCTGAGCTAGTTCTTTCTGTTCCGTCATTCAAAGATAAGGAACAGGTAATCATGGCACTTCTTGAAATTCCGAGAACCAGATTACTGACATCAGGAGCTACAATAGGAACTCTTTCTTCGATTATTAACAATTTAAAGGCTCAAAAAGGAAAGATGCATTGGTCTGAAAAAATTGTGTTTGGTAGCTCATACCCTGAAACACAACTTGGAGATAGTGTTACTGAAATATTGAGTTTCGTATTAAGTCGGAATCTAGGTGCTACCAGTCAAGAGATACAGAGAATTCTTGGAGGTAACATTTTGTCATTATTACCTCCTAGACCTCGATTCCAAAAGCTCAAGTCAAGTGAAGGTTCGGTTCATGCAGAAGGAAAACTCGGTGAAATCGCACTCATGGAGATTTCTCGGCTCTTACGAGTGTTAGACGCACAAAAGCAACACAGAGTAGTATCA
>JAEORG010000207.1 GCA_016841005.1 Candidatus Thorarchaeota archaeon
GATTCGACTGCTTTCATCGCCGCTGCGCTATCCCCCTTTTCATCAAGAAGGAGACCTAGTTCACTCCAGTACACTGGATGATTTGGATTGATCTTTATCGCATTCCTCTGAGCTTCTTCTGCATTGTCTAATCGCCCTAACTTCCGAAGGATGATACCTTGCTCAAACCATAATCTTGCGTCATCATCTCCAGAGAGATTATCATCGGCAGCTACCGCAGACTTGTATGCAGAAAGAGCATCATCAAGTTGATTTGCCTGTTTGTATGCATCTCCTAAAGCAATCCATGGATCAATATTCTTTGCATCTATCTTTGTTGCTTCTAACAGTGTATCTATAGCTTCTTTGAATCTCAGACAGGATGTCTGTGCACGACCAAGTGATGTGAGAGCCTTCACATCTCCCGGATTCAGTTCTACAGTTTTTTGAAAAGCTTCAACGGATTCAGAAGAGCTACCTAAACGATGTAACAATCGTCCGAGGCTATACCAGGTTGTATGGTCTTTTGGATTGAGTTCTACTATTTTACGGAGAACAGGTTCTGTTTCATCAACCCGGTTTAGAGCATGAAGAACTGTTGCTAGATTATTCCAAGCTTCCAAGTAGTCAGGTTTCAGATTTACAGCTTCTCTAAACGCACCTTCCGCGGCTGCAGCATCACCGCTTCTTAGAAGTTGTTGCCCTTTCTGAAACCATTCAACTTCATTTCTGGGTTCGTCGCTCATTGTATCGCCCTCACGCCTCTCTGTCATTAGTGAAACAACACATTCTTAGATGTTTGCCTTTTCTACAAGGTATGATAAAGATGGGAGGAGTAGCAGAATCTCAGCTCCGATGGAACCAATTACGGAAACAAGGCCTAGATGGTGAGTACAGGGGATCTTTCTATGATGTTGCAAAGGAAGCATTAGGTCTGCATTCGACAGACTATTGGACACCATATCTTTCAGCATGGGCGCGTATTGGTAATTATGATGCAACTGAGGTCTTTAACAAGGTAAACAGTGGAAATCTTCTATACAGACGCCCTGCATTTAGAAACACCCATCATATTATCCACATAGACAATATGCCTCTAATTCTTGCCGCGCTTGGACCACATCTTACGCGAAACATGCGTCCTGCTCCACCCATCAAAGACCGCTCTGATACTGAACTAGAAGATAGAATTTCAGAGATAGTTAGTGTTTTAGAAAAAGGGCCAATGAATATGACCGACCTCAAGAAAGAGCTTCCTCATATTGGAAACCAAATGCGATGGCTCCTACTCATGGCAAATGGCAGAGGATTAGTCATTCGCTCAAGAGGGTCTCATGCAAGGAGTAATAGATTGGATTACGACTTGTTTAGTAGATGGGTCAAAGGATTCAAACCATTAGATATCTCAGAAGAAGAAGCGAGGTCACATCTGGCATTGCAATATATCCAGTATTTTGGCCCAGTGACATTAGATGACTTATGTTGGTGGATGCCATGTAAAATAACAGAAGGAAAGAAGATAGTTAAGAACCTAGGAAACGAAATAACCACATATGATGTGCAAGGGATACCTCATCTTATCACCGTCAAAGATTTGGAATTTGCCTCATCCATTGAAGAACCATCAGAACCAATTGTGAGTTTCCTACCATATGAAGATCATTTCCCCAAAGCCTATACACATCGAACATGGTATCTCTCAAATGATGCAAAGGACGTTCTTTTCCCAAGATTGCGCGAAAACTACTGGCCTCCTGAGATGAAACCTCCTCCATCAAGTCCTCCAAGGGGAATCAATGCCTCTGGAGAAATGCGCCCATCGATTTGGGTAGATGGAATTGCTGTTGGTAGATGGGAGATTGATACATCAAATGACGCTGTCGTGGTTAGTTATGGACTATTTTCAAGTGTACCATCAAAGGTCAAGAAAATCGTTGAAGCAAAAAGAGATGACCTCAAGGAATTCGTTGAAAACCAGCTAGTACCCATATCAGGTGGATAGTTCTTCTTCTACAGGTTTTTCCTCACGTCTTAGTTCAAAGACCACAATTCGATGTGGGTCGGGACATGCTACAAGAGCTTTGTCAGGATCTGATTCCCATGGAAAAACTCCTCCGAATTCAAGTACTGCAGCTAAAGGAAACATCGAATGATGAGCCCATTTACAGACATTTTTCCGTTCATCCGGATTTGATAGATCAAATTCCTGATTTAAGGTGAAATATGGGCAGGGTTCTTTACCTGTTTCTGCACGAAGTTCATGTACCTTAGCTATCACTCTGTATGATTTTGCCATGGATTTTCATCTTGGGTATCAACTCATATTTTACACTTAAGACTGGCGACTTTGTAATATGGTGATGATTCCTGCAAGAATAATCAATACTGGACCAATAATCAATCCTCCCCACACAAATAACGACAAAACACCAATGATGATGATTCTTATTGATGAATTCAATGAGTTTGTACTTCCAAGAAGAGATGATTGTTGTAACGCAAAATAACCAAGTAAGATTGGTAATGCACCAAAGGCTGCAGTGATAATTATCTGGGCATTTGCAGGTACAGCAATTGCAGCAACTAGCATTTGATAGAATATTGAAATGCCACTTCCTAAAATGAACCAGCTACCAATTGAGCCGATCCAGTTGGTAGGCGAGAGTGTTTTTTCTTCAGTCTTTGACTTTCTGAAGGACATAGTAGATCCAACGACTACAGTACCAATCAGTGGTGTAAGAATTAGAGCCAATAATTGTCCCTCCCACTGGTGGATTGCAATCACATTTACTGGAACAAGTATCCATTCGTCGATTGTGAAGGTTTCTCGGTATCCTATTGTTATCGCATATCTACCTTCTGACGTTTCATCATAGATAGCAAGATAGTAGGACCCTGTTTCTGGTACTATCATGTCTACATCTTCCAACAACAAGAAACTGGATGGTGTGAATCCCTCATATTCAGGGTGCAGAAGAACCTCGTCAAATAGTATAATTCCTACACCAGTTGGAATCTCAATATGCTCTGAGATATGTGCTGAAAGATTGCTTGAATTCGTTAAACCTGGTCCCATCAATACGAGTGTAGGCCTAAATGAGGAATCAGTATATTCTGTTGGAATCATTAGAGTGGTTCTGAGTCTAGTTCCAGCAGTCATTTCAAAAACAAAATAATTTGCTTCTTCAGCATTGTGTAATTCTGAGTAGATAACAAATGATTTGGTAGGATCTGGAATCTCTATAGCTGATTCCAGAGATTCACCTGGTTCCCCACTAACAGGAACGTGGCCTGATGCTCCTTGAATAAACATAGACATAATGAGAAGCAAGGATGAGAATATCAAAGAATTGTATCGCATGCGGACTATTTTTATAATTA
>JAEORG010000208.1 GCA_016841005.1 Candidatus Thorarchaeota archaeon
CCTGCTATCTCTTCAACTACAAGACGAAAGAGATCATGATTGAAGTTTGTGTGTACCATTTGATGAAATCACCTAAAGTGGGGGTAATAGATGGCCAGTCGACTGATATCTAATCACAGTCAAAATGTCCGCAGTTGGAATGTTCTATAATAGTATAGTACTGCACTCTATATAAGGCCTATTAATGCAACTAATAATTCTAGTATTATTAACTTAGTAATCTAATGATTAATTTTCGTCACGACGAGCCTTCTGTGACATTTTTTTCTTGACAACAACTCGGTCTCCGAGTGTTGGACCTGAGGCACCAGATTGAGACTTGCTTACCTTAATTGGTACGGTACCAAGAGGTTCAAGCAACGATATCTCTAGCTCTCTTTCGAGACCTCGAATGGTTTTTTCAGTTGGTTTTTGGCGCCCAGACTCTATGGATTTCAATGTGGAAACACTCTCTCCTACTCGCTGAGCAAGTTCATCCTGGCTCATGCTTTTACTCTGGCGAGCTGTACGAATAATCTTTGCAAAGTCTTCTACAAGTTCCATATCATCAAGAAGCACACCAGAAGACCTCTTCGGTGTCGTTCGAGGTTTTGGTTTTGATACTGGTGAGGGGTGATGAGGACGTGGAGGAGTTTGTTTTACAGGTTCAGTCCAAGAAGTTCTCCGTTTTGATTGAGAACCACGTTGAACGGATTCATCTGAGGATTGTCCAAATTTGAAACCACAATCTGGGCAAACAAGCATTGATGCTCCTTCAATCACGACATTTCTGCCGCGACCTTTCATGCTTCTGCCACACAATTCACAACTAGGCAAGATGGATTCCCTCTTTCTAGAGATGAATTCTATGTGGGGATTGATAAAGATTACCGAGTGTATAATTTATGATTTAAGAAAATAACCACCAAAGTAAGCCTTAAATCGTTATCAGAGAATCAACTTCCGAGGTGCCATTTCTTGCCTGGGACTACTGACACAAAGGACGAAAGTAGTATTGATGATTCTGCATACTCACAGAATACTAGACACTTGGAACGACGCCTACGTGCTTTAGAAACTGAGAAGCAAATCTTGCAGGCAGAAAGGAACCGGCTTGAGAAGGAAACTCAGACACTTAGAACAGAATTAGAGAAACTTCGTCAATCACCTCTTATTACTGCAACAATAATTGAAATGTTGGAAGATGGAAGAGCTATTGTAAAAAGCTCTACTGGACCAAATTTTGTTGTCCATGTGTCATCTGCAATACAAAAAGAGAGTCTACAACCCGGAGCTCTTGTTGCATTGAATCAAAGGTCGTTTGCTATTACTCAAGAGCTTCCACCATCAAAGGATCCTATGATTCGTGCAATGGAGATTGAAGAGAAACCAGATGTTTCGTATATGGATATAGGTGGATTACAAGATCA
Organism: Candidatus Thorarchaeota archaeon; assembly: GCA_016841005.1. The sequence goes on from JAEORG010000208.1 coordinate 1,410, forward strand.
ACTAAGGGAAGTTCGAGAAACAGTTGAGATACCACTTACGGATCCTATGTTGTTTGATGCAATAGGTATTGAACCCCCAAATGGAGTATTATTAACAGGTCCACCAGGAACAGGAAAAACTCTTATCGCTCGAGCAGTTGCGCAACAGACAAATGCTACTTTTATTCGAGTAATTGGTTCTGAGCTTGTTCAGAAATTCATAGGCGAAGGTGCCAGACTAGTCCGAGAGGTTTTCATGCTTGCAAGTGAGAAGGCTCCAGCAATAATTTTTATTGATGAACTTGATGCAGTAGGTTCACATAGGTTGGATATTGCAACTTCCGGAGACCGTGAAGTTCAACGGACGCTTATGCAGCTATTAAGTGAACTTGATGGTTTTTCAAAGAGAGGAAAAGTGGCAATTATTGGTGCTACAAACAGACCAGATATTTTAGATCCCGCACTTTTGAGACCTGGTCGATTTGATAGAATCATTGAATTCGAAATTCCTGATAGTGATAGCCAAATTGAGATTTTCAAGATTCATACACGATCTATGAAGTTACATGATGATGTTAAGTTCAAATTCCTTGTTGATAACAAGAAACTTACTGGTGCCGATATCAAAGCAATATGTACTGAAGCTGGTATGTTTGCAATTCGAGAAGCAATTGAGAAAGCATCTGAGGAAGGTAGACACATAGCAGATGTTTTGAAAGATAGAGATACCTGCGTTAGACAATCTCACTTTCTTGAGGCTAGAACTAAAGTTCAGCAGCGTCAAGGTGAAAAGAAACACGAAACGCTGTATGGCTGATTGTAATACAAGAAATACATCAGTTGAGTTGTGATGAGGTATAGAGAGTATCTTGAAAGTAAAATAGGGGCTAGACTTCCAATCGGTGTCAAGGTCCCAAAAAAATTTCATCTCGTAGGACATGTTGCCCTAGTACATCTAAATTCTTCACTACTGCAGTATGAATCAATTATAGGTGAAGCTACATTATCTTTTGATAAGCGAATCAAATCAGTTGCAGTTAGAACGGGACCAACAAGTGGTGAAACCCGGCAGCCATTCTATAAAGTAGTAGCAGGTGATTGTAATACAGTTACTACACATGTTGAGAATGGAGTCAGTTTCCGATTAGATCCAATCCGAATAACATTCTCGGGTGGAAACAAGGGAGAACGGGTAAATATCATAAACCAAGTTGAACCTGGTGAGAAGGTTCTTGACATGTTTTCATGTGTGGGTCAATTCGCACTTCAAATTGCAAAGTCAACAGATGTAAAAGTCATAGCAATTGAAATCAATCCAGAGGCATATGAATTCCTTCTTGAGAATATCAGAATCAATGCCCTTGGTAGCACGGTTACTGCCATACTAGGAGATTGTAGGGAAGTACATCCAGTAAATTATGCTAATCGTATCATTATGGGATATTTACATAATACCGACTTGTACCTTCCATTTGCGTTGGATTCTTTGGTTAAAGAAGGGGGGATCATTCACATGCATAAATCCGTTCAGAAAGATGTCATAGAAGAAACAGTTTCAAGAGTCAAAGAAATATGCTACGATAAGGGATTTGAATCTCAAGTTCGAATCCGCAAGATTAAGAATTATTCACCTGGGGTAAATCATTTTGTGTTTGATATAGAAGTCAAGCCAATCTAGTTCCTCAAAGCGCAATCATTTTATCCATTGATGAGTCGAAAATGACAGTCAAGCATCCGATGTGATTCTATGGGATTTAGAGGTATGTCACCAAAGCAAATGGCTCGAATGATGAAAAAAATGGGTATTGAGCAGAAAGATGTTGAAGGTGTAAAAGAAGTCATCTTCCGTTTTTCAGACAAGGAATGGGTGATTAGAAACCCTCAAGTTGCGATGATTAAGCAGGCTGGTGCTGAAACCTACCAGGTAGGTGGATCAAAAACTGAACGAGGCCTGTCAGGAACAAAAGCAGTAGAAGATATCGTAGCAGAGGAGGAAACACTAGCTCCTGAAATTGAGATACCAATGGAAGATGCTGCACTTGTAGCTGGTCAGACTGGTGTTGATATTGAAACTGCTAAGGAAGCATTGAACGAAACCGATGGAGATTTAGCTGCAGCAATACTGAAACTACGAAGATAGGTGCTAGTAATTGTATTATTAGTAATACAAATAATTCATTCTTCTTCCGCAGTAATCCAATCACGAACCATTTTCAGTCTTACAAAATCTTCGCGGTCGCGCTCTTCCAGTGCAAGTTTAACAAATCTGACTGTAGAATCAAGTCTTGGAATGACAACGGTTTCAAGAGCTGAAACGCGTCTCTTTGTCCTTTCAATTTCTAGAGCCAGACGTTTTACAGTTGATTCAATTTCTGCTAGTTGAACAATAGCTGTCAATGCTTCTTTGAATTTCTCACCCATTACATCAAATTTGGTACTTGAATCAGAGAGAGAATAAGGGAGTTCTGAACTGCGTTGTTCAACAGATAAGACTGGTACTCTGACTCCCATCATAGACCGAGTTGAAATCTTTAGATCGGCCTCAAATTTACTAGCATATGCAAATTCAATTACTCTAGCAGGACCCATAATCATCTTTGCTTGTGTCAGTGCTGAAAATGCTTCACTAAGAGAAGAATCGACTTTTTCTCGCGCCTCTTTAATTTCAGCTATAATATTGAAGAACTCCATAATTAATGAGTCGCGTTTTTCCCGAAGTAAATCATGACCTCGTTCTGCTAGCCGCATCCTATTTTTAAGTGCTAGAAGCTCCATTCGTGTGGTTTTAGTGCCGGGAAGA
>JAEORG010000209.1 GCA_016841005.1 Candidatus Thorarchaeota archaeon
AACGTTCGTGCGAGATGTTTGTGATATCCGCAATCAACAACAGGCATATTTGGAAATATTATAATATAAGCATATTTAGTGCGGCAAAAATGACGACATTTGGACTAGTCTTATCTCTTAACGACCTTGGCTTTGAGATAACTTGGGGCTACTGCAAGAATAGCGCTTCGCACAGATCGCTGTCCCATTAGCATCTCGGCGATGATCTTCTGTGACTTGGTAGAATCAATGAATCCAGAGCTACTCCATCCCCCAGCCTTTCCTCTCCCTGGACGCATGAGCTTTCGTTGAAGCCAGAGGCTCCACTTGAGGTCTGAACCTATCTCTCTGACCCATCGCTTCTCATAGTTAGAAAGCATCGTATCAGTAAAATTGGATTTACGAATGCAATCTGTCGCAGTCTTTGCCGCGCATTGTCCACCAACCATAGAGTAGTGAATGCCCTCCCCGCTGATTGGAGAGCAATGACCTGCTGCATCCCCTGCAAGTAGGATTCTCTTACCAAAGGATGGACGCATCACACCACAGAGCGGCATGAGCGCTGAATCTTTCTTGATAATTGAGCCTCCAGCTAGCTCTTCATTAAACGGCTCGACTTCCTTTAGGAGAGAATCAAGATACTCATGAGTTCGCCGTTCATTTTCTCTCACATTCTTTACTAGTCCGCCCGTGCCAACCACAGCTATGCTGCCTCTTGGAAAGATCCAACAATAGCCACTTGGTGAGAATTTATTCCCATAGAGAAAGGTATTCGAACTCTCAAGTTTTTTCCCTACATCGATGTGATACTGAAGACCGTAGCCCATCTGACTATTAGAAATCCTCTCTCGTAGTGGGATGAAACGCTGACTAACTGGATTCGCTCCACTTGCGTCAATAATCAATCTCGATTCGAGGATGCGCTCATTCCCATCATTCATCACTATGACTCTGCATGAGTTCTCATCGGTTTCGATCTTTTCGACACTAGTACCTAGCAAAGAATGAGTCTTAATTCCCGGTATTGCATTAAGTAGTGTCTTTGCCAGAGCTCCCCTACTAACATTTACTCCAAGGGAATTGTCAAATCGAATGCTGACAAGCTCTTTTCCTGGAAATAATATTCTGGCTGCATCAATCTGATGTTGTCCCTCAATCTGTGGGACAGAAAATTGCTTGATAGTCGTAGATGGAATGAATCCCCCACAAGGCTTAGTCTCTCCAGGTCTCTCGGAACGGTCGATAAGCAGATACTCTATGTCTGATGCGGCTAAGTATCTCGCAGCTGTTAATCCTGCAGGACCAGCTCCAATGATCAACACATCTGTATGGACACTCATCTCTCTTCATATTCTGTGCTTCATATCTCACCTATTAATTTTGAGCAGTAACGCGGACAAAAAGAAAATGAGGAATGAGCAGCGTGTACCAACGCCTTGATGTAGAGGTACTCTTCTCTCATCTAAGTGTACATTTTTCTGTTGGTACACGCTTATTCGATTTTTCCTGAAGAGTACACGCTAGTCCCATGGAGTACACGTTATGGAAGGAGAGAGCAAGGAGAGGAGGAATATGCTAAGTATGACTTCGGAAATCCAGAACTAGACTGGCCTTGTAGTTCCGAACTCGGAAATCTGCCGTTCCTTCGAGCGTTTACTTCGTACTATCCATGTACACCCTAGTATATTGGACCTTGTAATATCTGCGTAAGTTGCTTCGCTGGGTATGTTTATCTATTTTTCAAGAAATCTTCACTCATGAATGAAAGAAGGAAATTCCTCCACTTTTATGATTCTGAGGAATACAAAGAAGTTGTCCCAGAATCTGATGAACAAAAGAAGGTTGCCGCTCCTCTCTTTCAGCAGCCTTTTCCTGAGGGTTGTCCCCTCTTTGACCTGATTCCTCCTGATAAGATTACTATTGGTAGGGCTCCCTTTCTTGATCTTGTTAATCGTAGGAAGAGTAGAAGAAGGTATACTTCAGATCCTCTTACTCTAGAGGAGCTGTCCTTTCTGCTCTGGAGTACTCAGGGTGTGAAAGAAGTTCTAAAATCTGGCCGTGGAGTGAAGCGTACGGTACCCTCTGCAGGTGCCAAGAGTCCCCTCGAGACCTATCTCGTAATCAATCGAGTAGGTGACCTCAAACCAGGTCTCTATCGGTACATATCCTTTAGTCATCAATTACTGTTTATCAAAGAGATTGAGGAAGCAGAAGAGAAAATGGGCAAGCTTGCGTTTGACCAGAAATTTGTTGGAACTGCTCCGGTGATCTTCTGTTGGACTGCGGTTCCATACCGGACTGAATGGCGTTACACGATTCTTTCCCACAAATTCATTGCCATTGACCTAGGAATTGTGTGTCAAAATCTCTACCTGGCTTGTGAAGCAATAGACCTAGGAACCGTGGCTATAGGCTACTATGAACAGCATAAGTTAGACGAGCTTTTTGACCTGAACACAGACGAGGAATTTGTGGTGTTGTTGGCACCTGTCGGACGGTATCCCAAAGAGAAAAAATTGAATGAGTTTTTCAAGTACCCAAAGAAGAAAGTCGCTCCAGAGAATCTAAAGCGACTTGAGGGCAAGTACAAACGAAACAACCTAGTGGAATTCTTTGTCAAGGACAATAATCTCGTCATCAGAATAGGAGAGTTTGAAGAAATTCTTGTACCCTATAATGAGTTTGAGTTTATTGCAGAGAATAGCGCACGCGCATTGAGATTTGAATTCGAAGAAGATAGACCAGTAAGAGTAGTTGCACTGACTGCAGAGGATGAAGAGATAGAATTGAATTATGTTGGCTAGAAACCAAAATGCATAGTTTCTGTTGTGCCATAGACCGATCTGTTGGTCTAATACATGGCTAAATGATAGATGTAAGTTGGCTCCTTGCTACTCCCGGGAGCTGCATTTTTTCTAATTGGCTGAAATTTCTGGGTCGTTCTTTTTATATTGCCAAAATTTTTTATAGTTAATTTCATATCGTATCCCTCAATTTTATCACTCACTTATTGACGATTTTTCGAAAAGTAATATCTAACATTTATCTATATATTATGATAATCACTTATTGTATATACTACCGATACTCGGTACAATATGTACCATTATTAGGCATTTTGTTTCATACTTGCCACGCATCAGACACACCTGGTTGTCTCTAATATCATTGCACTTATCATAGCATAGAACATCTGATGATCATAAAAGTTCACCAGCACGCATTGTTCACATACTCAGAAAGTAAGTTATACCATCTATCGGATAAAAAAGCTAGTGGATAAGCAGGGTTATTCACGCAAAAAGGTAGCAGTACACAGTAAATGAGTATGACTTTCATGAATATCCCCCTCGTGAGATACTATCTGTATTCGGATAATGAGTACAGACTTTTCTCCTATATTATCAAAATCTTTGTGCGAGATATTCAGGGATTTATCTTTACAAGTTTTGCAGATCCATAGAACAAATAGTCGTAGTCATCTTTTTCCTCTAACTTCCTTTACATAGCATATAATATTAAATATCAAGGGGAAATTCAATAATACATATAATAAGTATTAGTACAAATGTTTAGTATATAAAATATCACACAGTAAAAACATCCTGTCGAAAAATCGAAAGGTATTGAAAAGTCGAGAGATTTTCACAGGAGGAATCGTGAAGAACTATCTGAAGATCTCATCGCCTCTTCTTCACTATCATTATAATAGCAATAGCAGCAATTGCAATTCCTCCAACAATTATGTAGTTCATTAACTCTGGAGAAAATAATGGAGGATGATAGTCCCCTGTAGCATATCCATACAACGCAAGATTGCTCTCACTGGTATATGCACCAGTCCTATACGTTTCAAGTACCATGACGTATGTCAAACCATTGGAACTTACAACATGACCATTTGCATAGAAGAGACTTCTTTCAAATTCATTCCCTATAACTCGATCCAATGCAAGTGTTCCGTTACTATGCAATTTCACAAGCTCATATTCCCAAGCATAGTCCCAGAGTCGCGCCAGAACGACCACTGATCCATCAGCTTCAACGGAAATACTGCCAGCGAAGTATTCATTGTATACTGGGACATATGAATAGGTTCTCCCTATTGTATAGTTCCAGAGTAGCTCCTTCTGTTGATTGTATTTGGAAACGACCAGGTCTGTTCTCTCGCCCGCCTGCGGAACATCATGGGTGAGTTGGAACGATGTATAGATGTTGCCAGTTGGATCAATATCAAATGATGAAATTCCAGTCATGTTCCATAACTCATTTCCATCATAGTCCCAACACTGGAGAATATCTCCTAAAATTGATGATAGTGTATAGACTCTAGTATTGTTAGCAGCATAGATTCCTTCAGCATATCGAGCTGCTAGTGTTCTGTTCCACATGAAGTTTCCATCTGAATTGAACTTGACAAGTGAGGATTTCAGGGAAGTCCACTGTCCCCAATTTTCGTATTCTTCTGTTATAATGAAGACTGAACCATCAGAACCAACATCAATTCCTTCTGCGATTTCTTCATTTCCAAGGTCATGTGTTGTTTCCCAGACAATAGAACCCGTGAGAGACCATTTTACAACAAGAATATCATGAGTTGGAGTTCTCTCATCATATCCAGCTGTAAATATAGCATCCTCAGATGCAGCAATTCCAAATGATCCGGTACTTCCTATTCGTTTTACCCAGAGCGGAGTGCAATACTCATTCCATTTTATTAGAACTGTGTCTTGAAGTGAATATGCTTCACTTTTTGACTCTCCAACGGTAAAGACTGAACTATCTGGACCCAAAGCAATATCGTTGAAATAATCTCCAACAGTTTCCAAATTCGCGTCTGCTGGAAAATCAACAAGATTCTGTCTTGTTGACTCCCATTGACCTTTTTGGACTGGAGATAGCGAATCCTCGGAATCAACAGGTGTCCCAATAACAATGGCAAGATCAAGACTACGAATTGTCACAGAAATGGTACCATCGTAGGAACTTTCGAGCCCTCGGAAGTGATCTGTGGGAATCAATCCAACATATAATGTAAGAGTATCTCCTACTGATACATCCAGATTTTGCTCCATAGCATATGGAGAGATCTCGCTGCTTGAACGATGATAATCTGGAAGGCTCAACACTGAATTATACACAGGTTGCTCATTATCAGACATATCCCCTAACCATGCAACTAGATTGGCAAACCTGTAATCAGAGCTTATAGAGAAATCACCAGTCATGCTTACGCCAAAATCAATATTCATTACAATATTTCTTGGACTCTCCTCATATGTCCATGTGAAGCTCCTGGTGAAATAGATATAATCCTCTGAATAGTATCCATTCCAAGTCAGGTTATTTGTGGACACATGAGTCCAAATCAACTCAACAAATCCATAGTTACCACCTCTGTCACTATCAGATTGCCAAGCTGAAAATTCTGTGCTAGTTCCGTGAGTGTAGAAATCCACGTCATCCAGAAATTCAATATCTTCTAGTACATTTTCCACATCTACTTCTGCTTCACGGAATGAC
>JAEORG010000210.1 GCA_016841005.1 Candidatus Thorarchaeota archaeon
CGTATGAAGGGGAACGCGAATCAATTGACCTATAAAAGCTACGGTTCCCACAATCATAATCCAACAGATATCGAAATGGAAGCTTACTCATCATCGATTAGTGTATCTGCAGTAGTCCAACCAGAAGGAACCTTTTCTCTATCATAGTTGCGTACTTGTTCTGATTTGATTGACACTTTCTCATACGATTTATCCTCAATAATCCGAGTATCTTCTGTAATTGGTATCCAAGATCCATTTGTACATGCATCTGCCACTTTAGCTGCTTCTGTGATATTGTGGATATACAAGCCAACAAAGAAATCATGACCTTGAGTATACATTTCCCTACTCAGATTCACACAACCTTCACATCTGCAATTTTCAAACGATGCCAGTCTAACAGGTCGCTGTTGTGTACCAATTAGATATTTCCTACGTGCAGTCATGTACAGGAGCATCGAAGTATCTACACTATCCATTCCTATATCGCTTAAGTAGAAAGGTAATAATTTTACATCTGGAAGTCCAAACGAATGCAACCAGTATCCTTTCGTCAAATCCCTTACATATCGAATCACTTTGTGGAATAGAGTCTTGTCATACCAATATAGTGGAAGTGCTCCTCCTGCGGCAAACTTTGTAACTCCATGACTTACATAAAATTCAAAGAGTTCTTCGAGGTACTTCGGCTCAATTCCTTGGAGTACTCCAATGACCGTAGAAGCATGGGTAACTTCAAGCAGATCTAGAAGATTCTCTTGAATAGTTTCAATCTTCCGAGTTTTGATTGAATTATCATCAGTAGCTAAGATGATTTCATCTGGTGAAACCAGAACATCTGCCCCCGATAGCTCATACGCCTCGAATATCTGTTTGTTTGTCAATTCTATGTCAATATCAATTCCAAGTTGTTTCGCTATTCCTGCTTTCTTTGCTTCAAGCTCAAAGATGCCTGTATCAGCAATTAGAATATTTTCCCTTGGAAATCCCAACTCATTCAATGCTTCTTTGAATGTACTTCCTGATCTGATTACTGAATCAATCCAAAAGTCATTGCTACGATAGATGTCATATGCTGTAAATAACACTGCATCTGTATATGTCCATGTAATCAGAGGTTCTTCTCTGAAAAAACTCATAGATGCAAAATGATTCTTAGGTATCATCGGAGAAATTCTTGTCCCCTCATAGATGCTAGCCCTCTTCATGTAACTCCCCTCACTAATGGAGCCCTTCACCACTAAGTGACTAAATGGATATTTCCGTAGAATATATTTAAACAACACAAATTATCGAGATTTGTATTTGAACTGAGTTTCAAACAATTCTCTAAGCTCTTCCAATGTTGTAGAATCAGATGGATCAAGGTCATCACGGATTCTGGATATTCTTGCGAACCTCAAGGCGAAACCTGAATTATAAGTCGGGCTTTCTTGAATTTCTGCGGCGATGATTTCTACCACAATCTCAGGTCTAACTCTAACTAGCCCTTTTGTAGAACCAATTGCTATTTCTTGAAGACGTTTTGTCATCTCTGTAAGTTCTTCATCAGTTAATCCTTTGAAGGTCTTGCCAACTGAAATGAATTCTCCAGCATCCGCATCCCACACACCTAGATGATAATCCGAAAGCCAGTTCTTTCTCCGTCCGTGTCCCCATTCAGCAGCAATGATAACAAGATCTAGAGTTTCAAGGGTATGTTTCAGCTTAAACCAATTCTTACCTCTTTTCCCTGGAATATAGGCTGAGTTTATGTTTTTCAGCATCAAACCTTCGTGTCCCTTTGTCCTGCTCTCCTTAAACATCTCTTCAATATCAGCACTGGAGATTGATTCTTCATAGGGCGTTATGAGTTCTTCAGATGCAATAGATTTCAGAATCTTCTTTCTTTCACAAAGCCTGATATCAACAACCATTTCACCATCTACTAGGATTACATCAAACAAAATGAGTTTCAATTTGATATCCTTGCTGATTTCTTCAACTTCTTTTGATCTGCCAAATCGCTTCATTACTTTTTGAAATGGATAAGGATTCTGTTTATCATCAACAGCAATGACCTCACCATCTAGTATCGCACTCTTGGAGGAAATGGACGATTGAATAATCTCAACTATTTCAGGCATGCTCTGGGTAACTTCATTCAACCTTCTGGAGTAGATGCATACTTGTTGTTTCAACTTGTGAATCTGCACTCTTGCTCCATCGTATTTGTGTTCCACTATAAATGGATCAGAGCTGGTCGATAAGATTTCCTCGCTATTGACTGCTGGAGTTGCCAACATAGGCTTAATTGGTCTAAACAGTGTCACACCAATCCGCTTAACGCCATCTTCGCCTTGCATAGCTGCTATAGAGGCCACCTCTCCGAGATTTCCAGAGAAATTCCAAGCTCGACGAGCAATATCTGGTTCAATCTCGAATGCCTTTGCAATTCCTTCCAGTACAAGAGCATCAGAAACACCAGTTCTGGTATCACCTAAAATCAAAGCAACAATGTGTCTGATTTCTAATGGAGATGAATCCATGAATATCTTAGCGAGAAGAGTTTCTCTCTCACTCTTCGAACCTTTTCCTGTAAAAGATGAAATTTGTTCTAGATCTCTTTGAAGAGAACTGACTGTAATTGTTTGTGAAAAAAGACTCAGTTGTTTTGAATATCTTCCAGAAGTGAACATGGATGCAATTGCTTCACCTACATCACCTTGATAGAATTCTCCAAAATCCTTCTCTGAATAATCTATTACCTTCTTCAGAGTACTCATCATTCCTGACCAAGAAACATTCAATGTGCGTTCATCATTTTCAGCAAAAACTCTTCCTGCAAGAACTCTTGTGGTGAATTGTAATTCATCCTGCTTTACACTCTTCAATATATCAGCGATAATACGAATTTTCTCATTCCTTTTTGGAGTTGAAGTAATCTCTTCTAATGCATTTGCAAGTTTTAGAAACTCTGTCATCAGTTGCTACTCATACCAAATCCTTACAATTTTATCGAATCTACCAAAAAAAGAATCTTCATTGTCTTGTTCGTTACACCTATATTCTCTGCAGTGCAAACTTTCAATGGTGGAAATCAATATGGGCAATCCATGGTTGAGTAAGAAAGCCTTCTTCTATTTCGGTGGTGCATTTGTTCTTTTATTAGGGGGTGCGATTGTTCTAATGGCTCCTTACCACTATACTGGATATGTTGCGTTACGGGGGGATGTAGATGCGTTCGAAATTTGGGATAGTTCTGGATATTATCCCCAACTAGAGGTTGCCGTCACAGTAGTTCCTGAATCAAATGGTAGTGTGTTTGTTGACATACGAATAAGGAACAATGAAACGCTTGTGACATCGTTTGTTAATATGACAATGACGTCAGATGATAGGCTACCAGATGCAGATCGTCTTACATATGAGAAACGTGTTATTGTTGATCTTGACCCTGGAAACTACACGATATTCTTCGACAGAATTGAAGGTGCCGCGGATATTGATGTTGCATTCACCCAGCTAAGTGATTCACGAGCATATATTGTGACAGGCGGAATCATGAACATTGTTGGACTTATCATGGGTGCGACAGGCTATTGTATAGGTGGCACATTGATTCCATCTGGTGATGAAACTATTGTTGAATGGGGATGGGATGAACATCAAAAACCCAAATAATGTCATAATAATGTATACATAATAATGCATAATCTATAAAAAGGAATCATCCTTCATTATCAAGATAATAATGAGCTTTCCAGTACGCAATCGGATTGGTATCTCAGAAGTTTTAGGAGATGTACTACACGAGTTAGCAAAAGGGATTCCACTGACGGTTGCTGAACTGTCTCGAAGAATAGGAGCAGATCGACGAACGATATCAAAGGTCCTAGAAATGATAAATCAAATCCAGAAGACTCTCGAAGGAAAGGAAATGGTGCAAACCAAACGTGGTAACCGATGGTTCTTCAAATTCATAGAGGAAAAGGCAAAGAGCGTGATGACAAAAGCAAAGACCTTGAAAATCAAAAAATAGGAGGGGTTTTCGTGAATCGTAGAAATGGAATTCTTCTAACATATATCTTCATATCTCTCGGATTCGTGACTTCTAGTTTCTTGTTGGGTGTTTATGGCTGGATTATATCAATTCAGGTTCTTCTTATCCTTTCAATTGGTTTCTTAGGAGAGCATGTTGTTTCAGGTCAGGGATATTATCACTATACTGAATTAAATGGAATCCTAGTTGGTAAAGTAGCATCCTGGATTCCATTCATGTGGCTATTTATCATTCAAGGCTTGTTTATTGCGGGGCTGTTCTTTGGTTTGGATGGAATTTCAAGTAGTTTCTTTTCTGGAACAACTGGGGCTCTTATCGACTTGGCTCTCATCGAACCGTATTGTTCAAGGAAAAAGTCACTATGGATTTGGAAACGCGTTGAGAATGGTTATTTCAGCTTTGTTCCATCAAAGTTTAACAGATTCACTGCACCTGCAGGTAATTACATAGTCTGGTATCTATTCCCATTGTTGATGGGATTAATTATAGCCATACCAACTACAATGTTTTGATATCTTAGTGAGTGTTACATGGAGATTGATGTGGGTTGTACACACGCTCTTGAGTAAATATCCCTCAGTTTTCTCGAGCAGAGATGACCGACAAAGAAACAAAATGGTTACTCAAGGATAAGATTGTGACTGACTTTCGAGGGTATCCAATCGGGCGTGTCAAGCAGCTTTGGTATGACACTACCAAGGGGCCACTTGTAGTCGTGGAACGAAAGAATGCTCAGGCAACTAATCCTCGTTGGGAAGCAATCCCACTAAAGTCAATTCATACAGTGAGTGATGAAGTGCGACTAAAGCCTCCAGTCCTAGCAGAATAGTTTCGTAGGATAATTCTAGGAATTTCCGAGGTGATTTATCTGACACTTCAGAATCTAATGGCATCCCTACCACTTACTCGAAATGTTATCGATGATCAGCCTTCATTCCCTCTCCATGTTCGAGTTTTCACGAGTAAGCGGTGTGAATTCTCAGATGTAGCTCTCGAGCATGTAAGGTCAGTTGTGGAAAGTCCAAGATATCGTAGGAATAACCTGAAAGTCGTTGAAGAATCTGTGGACGATAATTTGTCACTATTAGAGGAATTCAACATAATGGCACTCCCAATGACTGTTATAGGTGATTTCTATATTCTTGGAATTCCCACTACACTAGATCTTGAATCAATTCTGAACAAGGTAGTGATGAGAACATAAGGTAGTGATTCTACCCTGAGAATCCAACACCAAGAATAAAGTATGCATTTTCCTTGGTAATAAGCCGCTGTTGTTCATAATTCAGATCAATCATATTCAATGAAGCTTGTTGATGACCATAGTCTGTATGGTGTCCAGAACCAAAGACTAACTTCCTAACTCCAACATCTTGAACTAGTGCGTCTAAATAGACCCGTAATGGAGATTCAACGAGACGCACTAGGGTGTAAGAGGTTTCCAACCATATGTTTGGTCGTGAAACTAAAGGGATAACATTAGGGAAACTGAAGAGACCTCCCATATGAAGAATTACGAATCTACCATCAGGATGTATAAGTGATGACCGGTCAACAAACCCCAGCATATCTCCTCGAAGTTCACGACTTCTGAAATACACTGCAATATCTTCACCAACTGCAGCACTAACTAATGCATCTGCCGCAGCGTCATTGGAATGAAAGAGTCGTTCATCCATAATCAGTGATACACATCCCGCATCAATATAGTGTTTCAAAGCTATCCTTGCATCATCAATTGGCCTAGGATATAATGTGAACGCACTGTATAGTCTGTCAGGATAAATTTCAGTAGCCTTGAGATACAACTCATTGCCATCATGAGGATTATTCGGTGCCAATATCGCTTTTTCAATTCCAAATGTGTTCATTCTATCAACTAGTAAATCAACCTGATCAGTTAGTGATTTGTAATCGACATCATTAACCGTCATACGGTTCATTCCTAGTTGAGTATGAATGTCTGTTGTCATCTGGAAGCCCATGTGCTGTATGCAAGAGAGTCTTTTCTTTGTTTGCAGTGTGTGTCTATGCATATGTCTATATGTCGATTGATTGCAGAGCATGTGATTAATTTGTCAACGAGAAGTGAGAGAAAAAATTTCTTTCTAAGTCTAAAATTACTTGCTCAAGAAATGAATCGAGACCGTTTCATGTTACTCGAATTTCTGGGGCCAATCGTTGATGGATGTAGAGCAGCACTTAATGTAAGTGTTGACAAGGCACAAGCTCTTCACAAACTTACAGACACTGATATTGACGAGTATATGGAAACCACAGAACCATCATTCCTAAACCTGACTATTTGTTTCAAACTCGGGGAAGGAGATGAAGTGTATTCGTTAGTGTTCGATGACGGAGAAATATATGCATACGATGAATGTATCGAACCAGATGTTGTCTTTGAGGGTCCTGAGTCCTTATTCATTACACTATTAGATGCCGATGCCCATGTATCACCAATAGAAGAACTGGGTGAGTCATATGACGTAAGTGGTACTGACTCGTCAAACATTATTGAGGGTCTCGGAGTTCTTTGTTTCATCCCTCTATTAAGGGTCGCACGATCCGGAGTTGATCCTTCATCTTTACTCTCCGAAAATGCTGATTCAATTATTCTAGCAACATCTTCAGATCTTGTGACTAAGATAGTTGAGAAAGGGATTGATGTCATGGTAGAACAAGAAACGAAACAATAAGTCTTCATATCCCATGATACGGAAAGATTGTTTCTTTCACCCTTCGAATAACTCGATCAAGATCAAGTCTGACTTCCTCTCTTGAGAAGTATTGTGCAACAACATCGGTTTCATCTCGCATCCCCTCAGGAAAATTGGTATATCCCATTGCTTCTGCAGCATTTATGAATTCTTCAGGAAAGTCTTGTGGAACTTTCTCATCAAGCATGATCGCTAAGAACAGTGACCATAATCGAGCGACATTGACCGGATGATACCCGCCGCCGCCAACTGCAAGCCATCCCACCTTACATATGTCTGAAGCAATGTTTCTAAGTTTCTTAAGAACAGTTTCATAACCATGGGATGAATAAGCCAAATGAGCAAGAGGGTCCATATAGTGACCATCAACACCTAATTGAGTCACTAAAAGATCGGGTCGATATGATTCAAACAGTGGTACTATTACTTCGTTGAGGACTTCAATCATTTCCTCAGAGGATGCCCCTGGAATGACAGGAATGTTAACTGAGTACCCAATCGCGTCTCCACCACCTGATTCGTGTACAAATCCTGTACCGGGGAATAGTGTTTTACCAGTTTGATGCATTGAAATTGTAAGAACATCCTTCGATCGGTAGAAGGCGTTCTGAACACCATCACCATGATGTGCATCGATGTCGATATACAGTACTTTGCATGGAATGTTTTTCTGTATGTGCATAATAGCGAGAACTACATCGTTGAAGATACAGAATCCTGATGCTTGCATCCTCTGTGCATGATGTAATCCCCCTGATATGACAAAAGCGTTTGAGGCACCTTTCTCAATTTCTTTTGCTGCATCAATGGTTGCACCGACATATCTTGCTGCTGCATCGTATATCCCTGGGAATATTGGATTATCCATGGTTCCGAGACCATATCGATAGTTTGGAGTATTTGATTCTCCAGCTTGGATTACAGCATCTATAAATTCTGGAGGGTGATACATCTCCAGAATCTCCCTACTTGCGATTGTCGCATTGAGATGATTTACTTTATCAATTAGCCCGAGTTGTTCTGATAACAGATATGTCAACTTCAATCTATCAGGTTTTAATGGATGGTCTTCTCTAAATTCGTAATTTAATAGCTCATCACTATAGGGGTAGACTAGCTTTTCTTTCATAATTATAACTACTCATGGATGACAATCTTATTTATCTTAGGCTTGAATGGAGTAAGATGATTTGTCGCTGAGATTTTGTACCTAGCATTCTGTAAGAATATGCACTTCAGTACCACTCTATAGTTCCTGGAGGTTTACTTGTCAAATCGTACACGACTCTGTTGATTCCTTCTACTTCATTTGCTATCTTAGATGCTGCGTCAAGAAGTATATCCCAAGATGGTCTACTAACAGATGCTGTCATTGCATCAAGACTGTCTACTATTCTGATTACTACAGCTTGGTCATAGGTCCGTTCATCACCCATGACCCCAACTGATTTTATGGGTAGTAAAACACAGAATGATTGCCAGATATCTGGGTATATCGGATCTTTTTTCAACTCACCTTGAAGAATGGTATCAGCTTGTCGAAGAATTTCCAATTGTCTTTTAGTGACTGGGCCTCCTATCCTAATCGCGAGTGATGGTCCAGGAAATGGTTGTCTGTGAATCATCTCAGATGGAATACCAAGCTTCTTTCCTACCTTCCTCACTTCATCTTTGTAAAGCTCTCCAAGTGGTTCTATTAACTTGAGTTTCATCCAATCCGGAAGACGAACATTGTGATGGCTTTTGATTACTGCGGTTGCTTTACCTGTTGCAGCACTCTCAACTCTATCAGGATATATTGTACCTTGACCAAGAAACTCAAACTCTCCTCCTTCTTCCTCGAGCTCTTTGGCTTTTCTTTCAAACACTCTTATGAAAGTATCAGCAATGACCTTCCTCTTTTCTTCGGGATCTTCAATTCCCCTTAGACCATCAAGAAATTCATCAGATGCATCTACAACAACGAAATTATCGAAACCCATTTTCACAAATGCAGTGGATACTTCTTCTCTCTCACCTTCTCTTAGAAGCCCATTGTCAATAAAGACACAGAATAATCTCTCTCCAATTGCTTTCTGAAGGAGGTACGCTGCAACTGTAGAATCAACTCCCCCACTTGTACCCATTAAGACTCTACCTTCGCCAACATTCTGTCGAATTTTTACAATAATATCATCGATTAGGCTTTCAGGCTTCCACTGTTCCTGGAATTTGCAATAGTGACGAAGGAATCTATTCAAAAGTGCTGTTCCATTTTTTGTGTGATATACTTCTGGATGAAACTGTACTCCAATAAAAGACTGTTCTGAATCTTCGAAAGCAGCAATATGACCATCTGTGCTCGTTGCGAGAATTCGAACATGGGAAGGGAGACTAACAACTTGATCGCTATGCGACATCCATACTCTCTGATTATTCTCAAAATCATTTAGGATCGAATCAGTGGCACTCACACTAATAGGAATACTCCCGTATTCGGGATTTCCACCAGGTTCTACAGTTCCACCCGCTGCCAGAGCTAGTAACTGATGACCGAAGCAGATTCCTAAAACTGGTATTCCTTGGCTTAGAAATAAACTCATATTTTGGCTGAATATCCCTTCTAGGTCTTCCTTGTTAGCTGTACGAGGTCCCCCCGATAAGATGGCTCCTCTAATAGGAATTGAGCTGATAGTCATCAAATTAGTATTCTGGGAAACAATCTCTGCATAGACGCCAAGTTCTCTGCATCTTCTTGCAATAAGATGTGTATATTGTCCTCCAAAATCAACAACTACCAGTCTTTCTCCTACTCCCATCATTCTACCCCTGCTGCAATATCAGTCCTGAACCTGACCTTACCATTTACTCTCTCAACATCATCATAAACCGTTTTTCTTGCCTCTGCTATATTAGTCCCCTTAGCCAAGATGCCTAGTGCCCGACTACCGGTTGTATACGCAACTTCACCTTTGTCATAAACTGAGGCGTAATATACCTCACTTTCAATTCCTGGAATAAGGTTGATAGGACTATCCTTGACAGCATCAGGCCCAGGGTATCCCTCAGGTACAATGTATACACATACTGTAGCCTTCTTCTCGAATTTAGGAGTAATGACTACTCCATCTATGATACTCTGGAAGACCTCATCAATGGGAGTTTCTAATATTGAAAGGACATTCATTGCTTCAGGATCGCCAAATCTAGCATTAAACTCGATGACTTTGACTCCTTCTGACGTTTTCATGAATTGCCCGTATAAGATTCCCTTGTATTCTAATCTTGTTCTCTTCTTTATTCCTAATACGGTCTTCTGCATTATATCAACTGCAATATCCAAATCGCTGGTATTTACATAAGCTAGTGAGTGGTCTTCTCGAGAGTATGACCCCATTGATCCAGTATTCGGACCTTCGTCATTATCATATGCTCGCTTATAATCTCGCACCAAAGGCATAATCTTGAGATTCTTTCCATCTACAAATGCTTGAACAGTAAACTCAGTTCCCACTAATCTCTGTTCAAGCACAACAATTCCATGCGTTGTGAGAAGCTCACTCACGTACCTTTCCAATCCATCCCGGCTCTGAAAATGGTCTCCAAATATCTTAACACCTTTACCACCTGTTAATCCATTTGGTTTTACTACCATGTTCTCAATACCAATCGACTTCTCAAACTTCTTGTAGTCATCTAAACTTCTTGCTACAGTATATTTTGGATTAGCATCCTTGTAAAAATCATCAAGAAGCCGACGTGCAAATGATTTACTAGTTTCAATCATCGCTGCTTCTTTCTGAGCTCCAATGCATGGAACTCCATTAAATATCAAGTGATCAACCACACCAACTGACAAAGGACCTTCGGGTCCAATAACTGCATAGTCAATACCCATTGTGTCTGGTAGTTTTCTCGGATCTGATAATGTATTGATATTTACATGAGAAGCAAGTTTAGAAATTCCGGGATTCATCCTATCCATGTGTGCAGTTATTTCAACATCGCATTTGCTTAAAGCTGCAGCAATAGCATGTTCCCTTGCACCATTTCCAATCAATAGTACATGTGTCATCGGATAGTCACTCCATATTGGATTATACTGACATGAGGTGCGTCACATACCTCAACTTTCCCAAGTTGCAATGTAGTATCTAGACTTTCTAGGACCTTCACTGCCTTTTCTTGCTCATCTTCAGGAACTATGATGATTAGGCCAATCCCCATATTGAAGGTCGTAAACATCTCACCCCACTCAATATTTCCAGTTTCTTTTATGACCTGGAAAATATCGGGTATTTCGGGTAAGTTGTCGATGGTAAACTTGAAAGAACCTAAACGAAGTATTTTCCTGAAACCAGACCCAGTAATATGGGCAATCCCTCGAACATCGATATTCGAGTTCTTAAGCGCCTTGAAATGGGGAACATAGATCTTTGTTGGTTGTAAGAGTTCATCAACTAATTGATTACCATTTGGTAGATTATAATCAAGAGAATATCTTGAGAGTAAGACCTTCCGTGCTAGTGTGAATCCATTCGAATGAATACCATTCGATACGACACCAAGTACCGTATCTCCTTCCTGAATGCTTGATCCATCAATCAGTTCTTCTGGATTTGCAATTCCAACAGCTGTACCAGCGAGGTCAAAGCCATCACGTCCAATCCCTCTTATCATATCTGGAAGGATTGCTGTTTCGCCTCCAAGTATCGGTATTCCTGATTGCCTACATCCCTCTAACAATCCAGCCCCAATGTTTTCCAAAACTGAATTAGAAAGAGGTCTTTCAGAAGCAAGATAATCGACAAACCCAACTGGAAGGGCTCCTATACAGATTAGATCATTTACATTCATCGCAACGCAATCCACACCAATCGTATCATATCTGCCTGCCATTTCTGCAACTAACACCTTACTTCCGACACCATCTGTGGATAGCGCAATACACAGGTCTTCACTGACCTTCACTGTATTTGCATAATGTCCAAACTTCTGCGTTACTTCTGCTAGTGTGAATGATTCATTCACGTACTTGCTTAACACGCGTAGTCCTTCTGAAACAAGCTCCTCATTAACTCCTGATTCAGCGTATGTTTTTGGTAAAGTTGTTAATTTATTCTCAATTCCAATGATTCGTGCGGCAAGATAAGCCGCATTCTGACCATTATCAATTCCAACTGTGGCAACAGGGACTCCTTTTGGCATTTGAACAATAGATAGAAGTGCATCGAGTCCATTCAGCGCTGTAGAAACTGGAACACCTATTACCGGTTTCTCAGTGTAGGCGGCTACAACTCCTGGTAGTGCTGCAGCAAGTCCTGCAATAGCTATGATAACTCTAGCATCTGTATCTGTAACAATCTTTTTCACTTTGTCGGGTTCGCGATGTGCAGAAGCAATCTCAACAGTATATGAAATTCCTAATTCCTCTAACGTATCGGTTGCTTTCTTGATTATCTTCTCATCACTCCTGCTACCCGATATTACCAACACTTCGACCATTGAATCATAATCACTCCATGAACTTCCTTAAACCTGTTCTGAAAGCCTCCTGCGCCTCCTCAGTCGTAATTGAGAATACTCCAAAATCAGCGACTCTCTCTATTACTGTCAATCCAGCTTCACAAATTGGAACGCAATGTTTTTCCATGATGCTCATGAATTCAGGCTGATTCGATTCAGGAACCTCTGCAACATATCTTGCAGATGTTTCTGAGAATAATCTCTCCACAAATCCCCTTGCTGTTCCTGGTGCACCTTCAAGACTCAGTTTAAATCCTAGTGAGCTGTTTAAAACCATCTTCAAGAGCGCTATTGCTATACCGCCTCTTCCTATGTTATTGCACGATCGAATAATCCCTCTCTGATGTGCCTCAAGAATTGCCTTCATGCCATTTTTCTCATTCTCAGGTCGATACCTTGGAGGTAGACCTTTGATTTCTCCAATGTTGAGCTTCTGAAATTCTGTACCATTCAATTCAGGATGAGTTTCTCCAATCAAGAATAGATTAGCCCATGGTGTGATGAGATTCCGTTTCACTGGCATCACACCATCACGAAATACACCACCCATCATTATCTGTGGCGTAGGATTAATTCTATGTGTGACTCCCTCAACTTCTGCCTCATTATAGAGAGATACATTTCCACCTACGATAGGAATTTCAAAGTCATGTGAAAATTGCCCTAATCCACGAACAGACTCAACGAACTGAGCATATGATTCCGGATGTTCAGGATTACCGAAGTTCAAACAATCAGCTATAAAGATTGGCCTAGCACCCATTGAAACTAAGTTCCTAAGAGACTCAGCTGCAGAATTTGCTGTACCATGAAATGGATCGAGCAAGCACCAATAGGAATTACAATCGCTTGTGAATGCAAGTTTCTTTCCCATGGGAAATTCAAGGACACCTGCATTCTCTCCAATATCTACAACAGTATTAGCTTGTACATGTTGGTCATATTGACTATATACCCACTTCCTATCACAGATGTTTAATGAATTCAAGAGATGAAGTGTTATTTCTTTCAAATCCTTAGTTTCCTTGAGCCAAGATACTCCAGGGCTCCTTGTCGGTAGCGTACCCACCATTCTCTCAGGTTCTGGAAATCCATCAACAAGTAGGTCTATCGGTAATCTCGCCTTTTCCTCACCGTTTTCCAATACTGTGTAATGCCCATCATTAGTCACTTCACCAAATATTGCATATGGAGTTTCGTGTTCTTCAAGAATCTCTATTACCCGTTCTAAGTTCTCAGGAGCTACTACTGCTAGCATTCGTTCTTGAGATTCTGAAACGACAATCTCATGTGATTTCATATCAACTTCTCTCAATGGGACTTTGGTCACTTCAACCTTGACTCCGGTTCCACCATGAGCGGCAAGCTCACCAGCAGCAGAAGTCATACCTCCACCACCAAAATCTTGTAGGCCATCAATTAACTTCTCTTTAATTAGCTGAGTAAGAGTATCAATTACTACCTTCTTCGCAAGAGGATCTCCTATCTGAACAGCTGACCTATTCTCTTCTTCATCATCGGAGAAGGCTTCCGAGGCAAAGCTTACGCCAGCAATGCCATCTCGTCCTGTCGTTGATCCAAACATAACCAAGTGATGTCCAGGAGTTCTTGCGCTACTTCTTACAACAAATTCAGGTTTGATAACGCCCACACAAACTACATTGACTAGACAATTTTCATCATAAGAGTCATCAAATTCTATCTCTCCCCCAATTGTCGGTATCCCAACACTGTTTCCATATTCTGAAATACCTCGGACAACCTGTTCGAGAAGATAGGCATTTCGAGGTTTTGAAGGATTTCCGAAACGTAGACAATTCATTAATCCTACTGCTTTACAACCTTGAGAAATGACATCTCTGATTATACCTCCCACACCTGTTGCAGCTCCGTTATAGGGATCGACTTGACTAGGATGGTTATGGGATTCCATAGCAACACCTACAAGATAACCATCTCCAATGTCAACTAAACCAGCACCCCCTCCAACCCCAGGATACCCATTATCTCCCTCGGTTTTGAATAAATTACACCATCTTTTACTTCTCTTATAGCTACAATGCTCAGCC
>JAEORG010000211.1 GCA_016841005.1 Candidatus Thorarchaeota archaeon
ACTAAAAACCTCAGAATGCCGGTTATAAGAAAACTAGACATATTCTACCAAACTTATCTCCTAAATGATTCTCTTGTCGATTTTGAAACGGTGGACTTGAGGTCATTCACTCCTCCTAGATTGGCATACATGGCTTGGACAATCGCGGTCTACTCCGTGATGTTTGGGGCTATCTTTGCGGCAGGGTCTACGATGACACAGGAGTTTGAGCAGAATACAATGGATGAGCTTATTTTATCAAATCAATCGCCAAGTGCTATCTATACCGGAAAGATGTTTAGTGGAGTCGTTGTCAGCTTTGCAGCAGTCCCGTTCCTTTTCTTACTTAGCTACCTTCTATTTGGCGTCTGGCCAAATGGAGATCTTCTAACATTCCTTTCGCTGACTTTTCTGCTAGCCCTTTTCAGTTCAGGATTAGGTCTCATCGCTGGAGCCGTACTAAGAAACTCAGTTTTTGTTGTACCTGTTGCAGCTCTTGGAGCTATATTCTACTGGATTGTTGCAGGTGGAATTGCTCCCTTGAGTCTTGTTGGTGCAACATTTGATGCATTCAATGAGTATCTGCCTGTTTCCAATGTCTATAGGTCACTGATTAGAATGTTCGTTGAAGGCACCTATTCATCTCTTGTTCTCGACCTAAGTGTGATTGGTGTCTTTGCTGTGTCACTATTTATCATCTCACCCTTAATAGCAGATTATATCTCTAGACTTAATCTGGGTCAGATGTTGGCAAATGTAAAGCATCGTCGAGAAAGAAACTATCCTCGTGCTGGAGAGCATATAGCATAGAGGTGTTTTGAAAAGGTCCAATCACCATCTGGTCCTCTTAGCATTCTCCATGAATAGTTGGTATCAATGAAATCATGCCGCTTTAGAAGTTGAATTGCCATACTATTACTCTCAAGAACTCCAATCTTTAGAACCTGATCACTGGTTTCTGTTGCAAAGGACGTTAGTAGGTCCTCAGCTCTGTTGGAACGATGAATCATCACCCAGGGCCCAATTCGAATAGAATCTCTCCTTTCACTTCCCATGATGTATCCATGCATTTCTCCATCAATATCTAGGACCCTACATAGTTTCGGGTAGTGCGTCAGTAATGATTGAAGGAAATGTTTCCGACATGCTCCAAAATACTCAGTATCAAGCTGGTCTATTAAAACCAAATCTCGCTGAGTCATATACCTGACATCTTCTGACTCCTTTGGTTTTACCATCCCTTCGAGTCGTAGAGATTTGCACACTTTTCTGAGTCCTAATCGCTCATACAATGTCACTGCATCCTGCACTCCATCAAGTATCTGAGTCATGACACCTCGGTCCTCAAGATACTTGAGCGCAAACTCCATCAATTCTGTTCCAAGCTTCTTTTTTCGGTGTTTTTCTACTACAATGAGATTGCCCACATAGCCAAATCCGTTGTATGGTACAGTTGTGACCATTCCGATTGACTCCCCATCAATTTCTGCAATGAAACATGCTTGACGATCAAACTCTAACAAATCTTCGAAATCTTGCCTTGTGCTCGACCACCCCTCTGCTGATGTCAGACTTAGGGCAA
This sequence comes from Candidatus Thorarchaeota archaeon, assembly GCA_016841005.1. The sequence continues at coordinate 1,562 of JAEORG010000211.1, forward strand.
AATCAATATCCTTCTTCGACATCTCCCTGATCTGCATGGATGGACCACCGCATACTATAGAATAAACTCTCTCAGTATATGGACAAATCCAACTGCGCAAAGCTTAGCAAATAAACTTGTATTTTGGATCTTCCATATGAATCTCAGATATGCCAAGATTATATTTAACAAGAAGTGGAGCGTAATTGACAACGGAAAGGTTGGCCGCCTCTGCTATTACTTGGATTGTTTCAGTATTCAAGAAAGAGTCATTGAAGCGGCCACATTATTTCATCCTTATCAATAGTACAATCTATCCGATAACGGAAAAAGTCTTACTTAGCTACAAACCTTTTTTTCCTCTCAAACTAATGAAATTCTGAAATAGGATGGATGTGAATCAGTGGTAGACTTCTCTCCAAAAGTTAAGTTCATTGCGATTACGATAGACGAACTAGTTCTGATACCAATTGCTATGTGGATAGTGTATATCTTCCGACCTGATTGGTTTCTACTAGCAACAGTCCTACTGATAGTTGGCGCTGCTATATTCGTTATTGGGAAGTACTACATAGTCTATCCTTCTCTTCTGGAAGAAGCTAGACCATTCTATGAGTTACATGGGCTGAAAGGTGTAGTGATTGAAGAAGTTTCACAAACTGATGGAAAGATTCGTGTTGGAGCAGAGATTTGGGAAGCTCGATGCGATGTTGGAAACATCAAATCTGGTACAGAGGTAGTTGTTGTATCTCATGCGAGTATGAAAGTGCGAGTAGAGCCACTCACGGACGCATCCTCTAGGAACTAGATGCAAGTAGTTTCATTAGTAGATGTATTGTCATATCTACATCCAAGAGGTTTACAGTTTCGAAACTTGAATGTGAATATCTACAAGGCACAGCTAAGACAGAAACAACCTGACCCTGAGAGCCAAATTGCACGCCGTCAGTCGTATACGAATGGAACACAGCTCGTTGTATGGGGATTTTTTCTTTTTCCGCAGTTCTGATTATGCTTTGAACGAAATCATGTGAGTAATGCATTGCACTGTCTTTGATTACAATTATCGGTCCCTTTCCAAGAGACACACTCGTTTCTCCATTTATTCCAGGATGGTCATCTGCAAGGCCAATGTCCAAGACAACGACCGCATCTACATTAAGGTCCTTAGCCACAGCCGCAGCTCCTTTTGCTCCTAATTCCTCCATGACTGTTGATACAAAGGTGATAGTAGGTCGTTTGGTTTTCGGGATTTTAGCAAATTGTCCCAGGACCCTCAGCAATACAACCAGTCCGATCCTGTCATCCATTGATTTTCCCGACACATGGTGATTAAGCAATCTCTCAACAGGTGCAGCATAGATTACCGGATCTCCAATGTTGATTCCCGCCTCATGTATATCCTCCGCATCCTTAGCTCCAATGTCTAGGAAGACCTCTTCGTATGTAGGGATTCTACCTTTCCCTTCGGGACCCGCTAAGTGTGCTGTTTTCACGCAGAACACTCCGGGTACCAATCCTTTCTCAGTCATAATCAAAACCCATTGACCTGGCAAGAGCCGGAGGTCAGGCATATGTCCCTGCGTGTTCCACTTGACACGTAAGAATCCCTTCTCATCTATGCTACTTACTAGGAATCCAACTTCATCAGCATGAGCCACAATGGCGTAGTGCTTGTCAACTCCTCCCTCTAAGGTTCCTACAACATTCCCAATTCGATCTTGTGTGAAGCTACCACAATGCTCCTTGAAGTGTTCTTTGATAATATCTTGAACCAGTACCTCTCTTCCAACTGGGCCTGGAGTCGCAGACAGTGTCTTCAGGAGATCCAAAGTTTCTTCAGACATATTGACTCACTTATTTCCTTCTTACAAAACTCACACTTAAGAGTCCGCTTTGAAGAGTTCACGACATAATGCTATGGTGTTA
>JAEORG010000018.1 GCA_016841005.1 Candidatus Thorarchaeota archaeon
AGTCCTTCAGACCTTCATTCACCCAACCTAGAGCGTAATTCTTTGCAATCTTTGTGCCATCAACATCATTGAGGTATTTCTTTAGAAATTCTTCAAAGGATGATAATTTGAAGTAATAGTGGGTGCGTGTGATTGTTCGAGTTGGCGAGCCACAAATTGCACATCGTGGATTCAGAATCTCACCAGGCTCCAAGTAACGACCACATCCTTGGTCGCACTCATCACCTCGAGCATCTGCATGGCAATATGGACATTCACCACGAACGTATCTATCCGGAAGAGACCTACCTTCGTTATCGCAGTAAGGAGATTCGAGCTCTTTAGGGTAGACATACCCATTCTTCTGAAGTTCTTTCACAATCTGGATTGTCCGATTGATGTTCTCCGGATCATTGGTTGTTCCATAGTTATCAAAGTTGATGTACAGCTTTGGAAAGGTTTCCAGATAGAATTGATGGTACTTTGTGTATAGCTCCTTTGGGCTAACGCCTGCTGCCTCTGCCGCAGTAAGTACTGGAGTTCCGTGTGTGTCTGACCCGCAGACGAAAGCAACATCAACTTGCATTTTCTTCAGGAGTCTGACAAACACGTCGGCAGGTACATAGGTTCTGAGATGACCAATGTGCATCTGCCCACTAGCATATGGAAGTCCGCATGTTACAAGCACAGGATCTTTTGTGGGGTAATTTCTCAGTTTAGTCACACTCCTTTGGATGTTGATTACCTACTCTAAAGTGACGCGGAAAGTCTGCAAAAGCTAGTCGATACTCTTCTCGTAAGTATCTCACATTGGAGACCCTTGAAACTAATCTTCTGTTGTTTCTTTCGTTGAGTTCTTTTCCCGCCTTCAGTAAAGTAGGTTATCGCATCTGTGCGGTCTAGGGATATAACTCTAACGATAATTCAAGATGACAGCTAAAAAAGAAAGGAAACTGGGGCTCAGTGAGGAGAGAGCCCCAGCAAAGAATCACACTACCACTAGATAAGCAAAATATGATTGCCTGTTCCCTGATCCAACACCGTATTGCTGTCACCTTTTGTAAGGACCCAGCAATCTGAGGCATCCAGACCTAGCCAGATTGCAGCAGCATCAACAGTGAGATCAGACAAGTCGTTCAAGACCATCTTCCATCCACCTACGGCATCACCCCAAATACCTGTGATGATTCCAGCCTCTCCATAGCCACTGATTGTGTTCCTAACAAGCATCACATCTTGGACACCATAGCCGAAAATTCCCCAGCTGTAAGGATCATCTATCGTAATCTCATTGTGATGAGCCAGAACAGACAAACCCTCAAAATCGTCTGTGGCTAGATAATCCTCCATCCAGATACCGGTTGCACCAGGACCACACTCAATATCGTTGTGATGAATTGAAACTCGACCTGGTTCAAGCATAGAACCCCCAATACCATGTGCAACGTAGGTGCCGAACCAAGCACATCCAGAAACATCATTGAATGCAATTTCTCCCTGTGAGTTGCTGAGCTCATACATCTCAGGACCTATCAGAGCACCTTCGTAAGTGTTCCGAACAAGCCGGACATTAGAGTCTTCGAAAGACCCAAACATGGCAGTCGAACCAAGGCTGTTCCGGATATAACAACCTTCGACCAAGTAATTCCCACTTATCGGTTCATTCCAGTCACCAGTCCCCCATTGTCCCTGAATCAGCAATGCGTTCTGAATGCTTAAGCCAAATAGACCGTACTCATCACCTGTGTCCCCGAGGAACTCGACATTCTTCACTGTAGCATCAAAATATGATGCTTCATCACTCCATCCATCAACAATCTTGCCGTAGATGTCGACTGTGTTCATAGCACTGAAATAACCGTAGTACCATGCCTCAGTTGGCTTATCCACATTGATTGTAAAGTCGCATAGCTTGATTTTGTATGGATCATAAGCAGTACTTGTCGAGAACTCATCCTGATAGAACATCAACATCCGTGGATTCGCGGCTCCAAGATTTCCTATGTCTAGAGCAGGAAAGTCCTCTATGCTGTGAAGAACTGTTCCTCCAACTCCAGAGCCCTTGAAGGTTCCATCAAAGTTGATACCAACTAGGGTTTCACACAAATAGAAATCACCTTCCTCAAGAAGGACGGTTCCCTTCCCTGTGGCAATCACATTATCTATCGCTTGCTGAATATTGGCTGTGTCCATGATTCCAGTTGTATCACCTGATGGCGCGACCACAAAGGTATTGCCATGGTTTGCTGCCGCAATCACTGGACCAAAAACCAACAGACTTAATGTAAGACATACTACTATAGCTAGTATTTTCATCTTGTTTTGTTGCAAACTCTCTCCTCCTGCATCCCCACTAATATCCGCAGGGACTCCACATTGGCGCCGTAGTCAGTGAAATCAAGACTCATTCTGCACGTCGAGTCGTCAACCCGAGGGTTATTGTAGTCTTCTTACCTTTATTGTGTAATTATATGACATGTCATACTGTGATATAAGTCTCTTGGATTTTCAGAAAAAGAAAGAGGGATTCGAATTACCGAACCTACATGTCTTCTACTTGCCCTTCACTTATTGCTTGATTCAAGTGGTGTCTTAATGAGACTATTCGAGAAGAAGTAAGTTTACTCAATAAAACGAAAGATTCAGTAGTCATTAGGTGAAAGAGTATTGTTATGCAACCCTTTGGAACGATAACTCGGGATTTCCAGTTCGTATCAACCAGTACAAGAGAGATTTTGGAAGAGATTTTAGAAAACTCGCAGAGTTATCCGGAATTCACAAGAAGATTATGTAAGCTAGCTATGTCTGAATCTGCGACAGAAGAGATTGTTTTTCTGGCGACTCAACATGCTTCATTCCTCTTCTTTGATGAGCTCAAATGGAAAGTACTAGCAGCACATGCTGATAGGCCAGCAGTGCTTCCTTACATTCTCGAAATGAAGGCACGTTCTGAGAGTGACTGGGACACAGTCATTGAAGCAGCAGAAGATGCGCTTGATCTGTCTAAATCAGAGTGGGAATCATTCCTACGACTCATCCACCTATACAAGATAGTATCTATAAACAGATTTGGTAGTCCATTAGAAGAGAGAACACTGAAACGAATAGAGAAGGCATTAGAAAGAACACCAGCACTCGAACAATACTCACCTAGATTCCATCTAT
>JAEORG010000019.1 GCA_016841005.1 Candidatus Thorarchaeota archaeon
CAAGTAACTCTTTCATGGTGACTCGTTTTTGATCATAGACCATCATCTTGACAGCTGCAAGAGAGTCTGCGAGGGTGGCAATCCCCATTCCTTCAAGGGTGTTGAAATTCCATTCAGTTCCTCCCTCATTGATGTCCTTACCTCGTTCTGCGCAGCCATCCATAATTGCACTCAGATATGGAGTGGGTTGATATTTAGCTCGAAGATTATCTGCCATATTTCCTGCATTTGTTAACAGGCGAATCATTTCAGCAAGTTGGAGTTTTACGGCTTTGAGAAACTCGTCGTACGTTTTGAAGCTTAATGGATTACCAGTCTTTAGACCCATCTGAGTCCCCGTTGCTGCATCCTTTCCGTTATTCAACGCAAATTCAACCGCCTTTGCAAGATTAATATTCACATCAACTGTATCGGACCTATCGTTACCTTGCATAGTATTTTCAAGACATCCGACAATCCCATAATTCCAAGCATCTTCTCTAGGTACGCCTTGCCAGACCATTCCCTCGATACTGTGCTCATCGAAATTAAGCAAGAAGGGAGATCCCTGTGCATGTGAAAGCATCTGGGCGATTCGTTTAAGGAAATCGTCAGATGTGTTTCGATGAATTCGAATATTTGGCTTTGGCTCAAGGAGATTCATCTCTTCAATTATATCCATAGCAAGCCAAGTCAATTCATTCGTCAGGTCTTCACCATTAGGTCCACAACCACCAAGTGTCATTAACTGACCGAAGCTAGAATTTATTCCTTGATTAATTCCAAGTCGACCTTGGTAGTCATATACGTAGTTGTGCTTGATCCAGTAGGTCTGCAGTAATTCCTTTGCAATTTCTGGAGATAGTTCTCCTGAATCTATACTTTTTCTGTAAAATGGATACATGTATTGATCCCAACGACCATGGGAAAGCCCAGCACCTGGATATGATTCAGCAGCCATTACTAGCATATGAACTGTCCATAATGACTGAAGAGCCTCCCAGAATGTTTCAGGTGGATTCCAAGGTACTTTTTCACAGATTCTCGCTATCTCTTCCAGTTCACCTCTTCGCTGTGGATCGCTGGTTGTTTCTAGGGTTTCTCTCGCTTTCTCGGCATATCGTTTGTTAAAGTCACGAGCAGTTTCACAACTCAGAATTAATGCTTCCACAAACTCTCGATGCTGTGGAGATATATCATTCTGTAGAATTGTCTTGAATTCCTCTGCAATACCTTTCATACCAATCTTCATTACTTTCGCATAATTTGGTATAACATGCCCAGGAACACAGGATGCAGTACCTATACCAACAGAGTTCAATCGTTTTGCCTCATCAAACCATTTATCCATCTCCTTATTCCGAGCTTTTGTTTCGGATTTATTTAGGGACCGGGATAATGCTGTATTGAACTCAAATCCAACGATAAGCTCACCATCGAGGATTGTGACTGGCATATATTTGGTCATGACTTCATTGAAGAAGATTGCACGTCGCATCTCAAGTCCATGGTTCCAGTAATCCTGTGGCAGTTCTACTGGAATCGCCATCGCCTGCAAGGTAGCATTAATCGATGCAAAGAAAGGATAAATCGCAGGTTCATTTGCCCAATCGTGAGTCGAGTATACCTCATCCCATTCCGTTCCAGTGGTAAACGCTAGAGGCTCGTTTGTTTCACTCCGTTCATGGAAAGAATAGAATTGATTTCTTAATTTCTTAACTCGCTCTGAGAGATTATCAGATGGAGACCATATTTTGGCTGATGAACTAGATTTTTCGATTGTCATTCTTTACGCATCCCATGTGTAAGACTGTTTCCTGAGTACAATAACCTCTAATTAATGTCACCTTGTACATGTTTCAAACTGGCGCTAGGCTTAAAAGTAGTCTAACTTCCTGTGCCCCATCCGCCCGATTGAAATGGTATTGGGTTCAAGGAAGGCTTCAGAATGAGAAAAACAAGTCTAATAGCGATTCTGGTGTCAATTGCATTTCTTACATGTTCACTGTCAATTCAACCAATGGCGCTAACATCAGATCTAGGAACAGCTGAAGCAACTGTCAATCTGCATACGAATGCAGGATTTGATTCAGATAACATCACCATTGTGCTGCAAACTCCAGCAAACCAGAGCACAGTGGAAGGCATATTCAATATGACATTGGATATTACTTCAGTGAATGGACCTTTGAACCTAACTCTGTATATAGAGGATGAGATTTACCCTGACTATAATGGCACTACAATCGGGACAGGAATACAAAATGTCACAGTTGATACAACTTCATTAGCAGAAGGACATCTTAACTTCACCCTGCTGTTTGAAGATAATAGTACAGGAACTAATGACAAAGAAACCTACTACCTCGTATTTACAGTGGATAATCATGGACCACCTAGTGTTGAGATATTAGCTCCTACCGCCCAGGCAAACTTCACTGGATTGGATGATCTATATCTGAATATAACATCTGATTATTCACAAGTCTACCTAAACATCACAGTTGATGGCGAGATGACTTCTGAATTCAACGCAACACTAGTAAATGTAGGCGCTGCGAACTACACTATCAATGGAACTCGCTATGAGAATGGAGAACATGAAATTGGTATCACAGTTTATACTGAGGAAGGTCTGGAAGATACAGCTACTCTATCTCTGTTCTTCCTAGATTATGTCAGGTTCTTCTTAAGAGGTCTGACTCAATATGATACGCTGAAAGGTGTAACTGACATTGAGATTAGAATTTTTTCACCGTACAATTCTGTTGAGTTCTCTGCATATGTAGATGGAACACTCATTCCAGACGTTTCAAATATTACACTTGAAACAGGAATAACATCATTCTCGCTTGATACTACACCTTACTCTGAAGGAGAACATAATTTCACTTTCAGAGCATTTGATGGGTTTGGACATATGTGGGAAACTCATTGGATATTCGTTATCGACAATCATGGAGCTCCAGGTATTGAGTTTATTTCACCTTCAAACGATATTGTGGTAGGAACAGCTGCATTTACAGTTAATATAGACTCAACATGGAATGATGTGACTATTCGAGTATATGTCGATGATGAAGAAGTAGCCAATTATACAAACGTTCCTGTTGGTGAGTTTACATTCTATCTTGATACAAGTCCATACACAAAATGGGAACATGTCGTAAAGATAGTTGTCGAAACTGAGGAAGGCGAAACTGCAGAAGTTGAGCAAACTTTTGGGTTCGCGAACATGAAACTTGAAGAAATTGCGAGTTTGGGCATCCTCCTTGGACTAGCATTTTTAATTCCTCTGTATAGGAAAAGAAATGGGGAACCTCTACGACCAATATTAGTTATGGACCTTGTATATGGTGGAATAATTGCAGTAGCCTTTATTGTGCTTGGAGTAACAAATCTTGGCTTCTTAATATGGCACTTAAATCTTGGAAGTATATGGATACTTGGAGGAATCCTTGTATTTCTTAACTGGGTGCTACCAATTCTCAAGGAAGAACAATGAAACTAAATGATTCGTGTTACAGGAATCTCTTTAGAATCCTCAACGGACCAGCGAGCTACAGACTTGTAGTTTTCAAGCTGGTCCTTGGGGATTATTGTAATGACTTTATTTACATTCCAAGTTTTTGCTGTTGATGCTGTTTTTGCGATAATGTAACCAAGTTGGTCTTTTCCATTCATTGTTGTATCAACTACGAATTCAGCTACACTTGGAGTTGTTTTAATCACAACACCAACACCTACTAGGTTTCCTTTCATGAAGAACTCAAACAACTGACCTTTTTTCCCCTCATCAACAATATAATGAACAGTTTCAACAAGCAGACCAGGAGTTGAAATGTTTGAGAATTCCATCGATTTTGGTAGTTTAGCCACATCCTTTAGACTGATTGTCTTCACTCCACTAGCATTAGCTAATTTGAATTTATCAGGATTCGTCTTTATAGTGAGAAGTGATCCTCTAGCAAAGTATTCTACTTTCATCCAGAAATTATATGCTTCTGGAGGAGTCCTTAGAACAATTCGTGCGGCACCCTTCTCCTTCAGAATTTTTTCTGCTGCTCTAATAAGTTGAGTACCAATTTTCTTCTTTTGATGACGAACATCTATGTCAATATTCCGAATAATTCCTATACGGCCAACATTAGGATTCTTCTCGACATGGAAGATTATTTCACCAACGACAAAACCATCCATCTCAGCTACTAACCAACCCCAATTTTTAAAGCCAACACCATGATGCTCATTCTTGACTTCTTCCACAGTTTTGAATCCATCTTGCCTTGTTCTATAATACCTTCGTGTCGTTTGATATATTGTCAGGATATCCTTACAGTCCCGCATCTTTCCTTGACGTATTGTAACCATAAACACCATCTCTATGTGGCTCTAGAAGTTGTATGACAAGTTGAAAGATAAAACGATGTAACACTAGGTCACTCTTCTCAGACCAATTCTTTTCCCATCCGCTCTGATAACTCTCCCAAATCTGTTGCACTTGGACCGAATATGTACAAAACGGGTTCTACTCCCAAACCTCCAGGGACATGTATTCCCATGTTCGCCTTTGATCTTGATCGTGTTGTATTATTCTTAACATATTCTGCTATTCTATGAGGATCACTTTCAGAGTGCTTAAGATTTACAATACGGACCTTATTCTTTTGCGCAACTTGAACTATCTCGGGTTTCCCACTCAGGCACAGACAAGCTCTTGCTGAGTGCCAGATACCTCTCATCTCTAGAAGTAAGCTTGCAGTATGGGTTGATGCTCCAAAACGTGGACCTATCAGACTTCTTGCCTTTCCATCAATGATTGTGATTCTACCGGGTATACCAGCAACATCATGCAATGTCGAGCCTTTTTCTCCACAACAGACTAGATTTGCTCGAACTTGGGGGACAAGCAATGGAAATACGTCAGACTGATAGATTATTTGAAGGGCTCTCTGCATGTCATCAAGAACAGAAGCTCTTGTAGCTAGCTGAGGATTGGATCCACTCAATAGGTCAGAACAAATTTGACAATTTAGTTCCGAGAGTATCGGAACGGCTGCACGATGCATAGCACATGTTTCTGAACCAATTCTTAATGACATACACATCGCACAGACTTCTTTGACAAGAATATCGCTACTAATGGAGTTGGAATGAATCTTATTAGAGAGACGTTCTGTAAACTCTTTAACATAGGGATGCAGGCGATAGTTACTCTCATCCTGATTCAGATACTTACTCACCGCAGCCTGAGTGATTCCCAATGATTCTGCAATTTGATTCTGTGACTTTCCTAATGTTGCTAGATTTTTAGCTAGGGACGATCGTATCAGAGGAAGATACTCTCTCTGTACCAGCTCACACGGCGGCCTCATTTTAGCACCTCATAAGGAGACTATATATTTTGGAAGCTTCTATAACACAGTTGTATAACACCAATATAAAGCATACAGTTGAGGTTACGTATATGTCATATCCTACGAGAAAAGACCCCAAGAAACTCATTATATCATTCACAGTAATTGTGGTCATTCTAATAGCTGCATATGCTTTGATCAGTTGGAATCCTACAAATAATCAAACAACACTCAGAGTCTATACATATGACAGCTTCATGGCATGGGGAGAAGACCCAGATAATATAGATGATATTATCCTTAGACCATTTGAAGAAGAATATGGAGTTGATGTTGAGATTGTTCGTCTTAATACAGATGCGAACGGGATCATTTCAAGACTTGTAGCAGAAGCGGCTAATCCTGTTGCGGATATAGTCATTGGGATTGACAACATATTGATTCTTCAGAGTATTGCAAAAAGCGTTCTAGAACCATACACACCAACAAATCTAGACCTGATTAATGATTCAATAGTTTCTGCTCTTGATTCAGATCATTATGTTACACCATTTGATTTTGGACTGGTTACATTGATCTACAAACCTGCGAACTTTAACTCTACATCTTATCCGGAACTTGATAATTTGACCTTACTAGAACTTGCAGATTTTGCGCAGTATTTAGTCACAGAAAATCCCCATTTTAGCAGCCCTGGCTTGGCATTCTTTCTTAGTCAGATTGCTGTCTATGAGAAGTTAATGGAGGAGGATTGGACACAATGGTGGATTGATGTGAAAGGGGATATCGATGTCCAAGAGGGATGGACAGAAGCATGGACAAAATGGGACTCAGATCCATCTCGACATCTATTAGTGAGCTATGGAACGGACCCTGCATATGGAGCAGCATATACTGGAGAAGCACCAGATACAGCTATTGCACCAATCCATTACAATGGAATAGATTATGCATGGATGCAAGTCGAGGGAATTGGACTTGTGAAGAATGGACCAAACCCTGAATTAGCAAGAACCTTCATAGATTACTGTTTAACAGAGCAAGTTCAATCACATATCGCTCTGAACCAATGGATGTTCCCTGCAAATACTGATGTTGATCTCGACCCAGTTTTTCAATATGCATTACATCCAGATGAAGTAAACCTGCTCAATGAACTATTGACAAGTACAGAAATTGCAGCAAACCTTGCAACTTGGTTTGACCAATATGATTCAATAATGACAGGCTAATGAGGCCAACATTATGAAGTGGGAGAGAAGACTGAAACACATCATACTAGGATTTCCATTTATTCTCTTGTTCACATTCCTTATATTACCAGTCACTATGGTTTTAGTTCAAGGACTCTTCTATGGCCCTGGATCAACCTTTTTTGAAGTAATCAATTCTGTCGTGACCCAGAGAGTTCTCTCATTTACAATTACACAGGCTTTGCTAAGTACAATGTTAGCATTAGCTCTTGGACTTCCTGGTGCCGTGATTTTTGGAAAGGTGAGTTTCAGAGGAAAGGCATACTTCAAAGCATTTCTCATCATCCCTTTCATTCTGCCACCCATCGTTGTTGTCATTGGTTTTCTACAAATGTTTGGAAGTGGAGGGATAATTGACTCCTTTCTGATGCTTCTATTAGGTAGTCATCAATCTGTCATCGACTTCTCGAGTGGATATGTAGGCATCATCCTCGCACATGCATTCTATAACATTCCACTCTTTCTGTTAATCGTATCTGCGTCACTAGAACGTCTAAATCCAGAAATTGAAGAAGTTGCAGAAACCTTAGGAGCAAACTCAGTTCAAAGGTTCCGGAGGATAATCTTCCCTCACATACGATCATCAATACTTGCAGCCTCGATTCTGACATTCTTGTTTTGTTTTATGTCGTTCCCAATTGTACTGGCATTAGGGAAAGGAGCCTTTATGACCATCGAGGTGCAAATTTGGAATGCCTTCCGTTTCTTTGATTATGGTGAAGCAAGTTCACTAGCACTGATTCAGATTATAGTCACGATGTGCTTAGCGTATACATACACCCGAGTAGGCTCTGGAGATAATGGGTCAACGGGAAAAACATCGTATGTTAAACCAGCATCATATTCTTCCCTTTCCACACTCACTAGGATTTTAATTGGATTATACTTTCTTACAATTGTCCTATTGAGTCTAGGTCCAATGCTATCGGTAATAAGAGCTGCAGTTTGGGATCCTAATATCTCCGCTTTTTCCTTAGATGGTTTTCAGAACTTAATGGATCCATCGCCAGGAGGAGGATTTGTACCACTCATTAATTCGTTATTTTATGCCACGCTTGCGACAATATTCTCACTGGTACTAGGTACACTCCTTGCATATACTCAAAAGTCGCATATACGAGGGCTTCCTAGTCTTACTTCATTAATGATTCTTCTCCCACTAGGTGTATCTGCAATAACTATTGCATACGGACTAATGTTGACCATAGCAGTTCCATTAGGCATCAGTTCTAATCCCTGGCCTCTCATTGTTATAGCTCAAACGCTCATTGGTATTCCATTCAGCGCAAGAGCAGTCGAGATTGCACTCTCGAAAATCGACCGTAATTTGATGGAACAAGCAGAGTCTTTAGGTGCGAGTACACTTCAGAGACTCTTCTTTTTGGAATTACCTCTTATCGCTCCTGGACTCTTAGTTGGCGCAGTATTCTCATTTGCTATGGCTATAGGTGAAATGTCTGCAACCATATTTCTTGCAACACCAGAAAACTTCACACTGGCGATAATCGTGTATCGAGATTTAGCTGTTCGGAAATTTGTACAGGCAGGAGCAGCCTCCTTAGTTCTTGTAGTGGTTTGCGTGATAGCTTTCATTATCATCGAGAAATTCTCCGAAAATGGATATGGAGGAACTTTGTAATGGTCCAAGTAGAAATCAATAATCTCTGGAAAAGATTCCCAGATGGTACAACAATAGGTCCTATCAATCTAACCATTACTGATGGGGAGATGGTAACTTTACTAGGTCCGAGTGGCTCGGGAAAAACAACTACTCTTAGGATGGTTGCAGGATTCATTACTCCTGATAGTGGGACACTCTGCTTTGATGGCAGAAATGTAATTGATATGGCTCCAAGAGAAAGAAAAATCGGAATGGTTGTGCAGTCGACCGCATTATTTCCAAATATGAATGTATATCAAAATATTTCCTTTGCATTGGATGTAGCAGGATGGAAACAAGACGCCACTATCAAGAGAGTTGAGAATTTGTCAGAGATGCTTGGGATAAAGACTTTATTGAATCGTAGAATTGATGAAATAAGTGGTGGTGAGAGTCAGCGTGTTGCTGTAGCAAGAGCGCTTGCACTTGAACCGGAGCTACTACTTCTTGATGAACCATTTAGTGCATTAGATCCTAAACTAAGGCTCTACCTCCAACAAGAGATACGTAATTTGCAAAAAGAATTGGAAATTTCCACCTTATACGTTACCCACAATCAATCAGAGGCTTTTGCCATTTCCGATAGAATTGCAATACTAAATGAGGGTATAATAGTCCAAACAGGAATACCTGACGAACTCTACTCAAATCCCTCTGATGAGTTCGTGGCCACTTTTATTGGAGGCGGCAGCATACTTCGTGGGTTAGTATTAGACCATAAAAAAGGAGTTTTGAAAATAGACCTTGGTAACACTATAATTACTGTTGAGGGTGAAGCGAGAATAGGTAACAATATTGCACTATCAATAAAACCGGAAGACATTGTTATAACCGATGAATCTAATGGAATTCCAGCTGTGGTTATTACTAAGACTGCACAAGTAGGATATCATCGAGTTGAACTTGATATAAATGGTCAAATAGTAACGACTGAGATTTCACCAAAGGATTCGTTGAAGATTAGAGTTGGGGATCAAGTATTCATCGAGATTAATCAAGCTGGAGTTGACGTAATAAATCAAGAATAGCTACTCTATGGAGTAGCTATCAGAGATCTGCACATGTAAGATGCTCTTTGAGTTCTTGAAGCACCTTTTGTTTCACAGCTTCCACATTTCCACCTTGGCTCTCAATGACGATGTCTTGAAGCACCCCATTCATTCTATCATATGTTAAAGTGACCTCAGCAGTTCCTGCACCATGAGGCTCTGCGAAGATATAGTGCGTACGGATAAACTCATGGTCTTCCTGCACTTCTTCATCGATTGATATAATGACCTTTGTATTGAGATAACTCTCTATATTCTCGGGGTTGCATCGTTCATTGAGTGCATGCCTAATGAGATGGTCTTTCTCGATTCGTCCACCCATCCAGTCCATTGATTTCTTAAGTCCAATTACAATCACGAACCAGAGAACAATAGCTAATCCAAAGAACAAGAGCGGATATTGGGGAGCCAATGCTGCAAATGGCGTAATGTATTCACCTGTGATTGCCAGAACAATATCAAATGCAATTGTACCTGATAGTACAAGCTGAATGACATTGAGTACATCACCAGTCCTCTCACTAGCTCGAATCACTTCACTTGTACTACGTGTGTTATCACGTAGTGCACTATACACCCTTCGCATTTGCTGTTCAATCTGTGTGGACAGAAGTGTCTGTAATCCTTCCACTTCATTCTTTATACTCGTCAATACGAGGTCAATATCAGCGATTCTCTCGATTAACGAAGAAAATCCAGAATCTATATCCAGTAACTGTTTCATTTCAGGATCAATATATCCTGAGGCTTGTTGCCACCTCTTGGAAATCATAGGGAATCCCCTGTGAAGATATCCCTGTGTGGAGGTAAGTATAGTATAGTTTGCAGTTGCATCTGTTAGGATGTTTTGCGCTTTTGTTATGACTGTATAATCTCCCTCTGTGGTTCTTTCAAGGAGTTCAACAACTCGAGTAAGCTCATCTCCAAGTAAGGACATCCTATTAAAGAGACCATCAACAAAGATCTCCGCACTCCTTAGAAGTGAGTAGAATGTCATAATCGTTTCATATTCTTTCCAATTAGGAGATACAATCAGCATACCTCCGTCGCCCATGAAGATACGAGTATTCTTCTCAGGAATTATATGCACGAGGTGCATATTATCAAGAATTTGTTCCAACTCATTTTGATACTCCTCACCATCCATGTAAAAATCTGGGTTGTTCTCAAGGGGATCTATTGTACTAGCTAAAAGTCCAAGAAACTTGTATCTACTGTTGGGAGTTCCTTTGAATATGCAGTCGAGTATTGATCGTTGATGATGTGTAAGAAGTGTGTCCATCATGAGCGATGAATCATTCATTAAATCAGTCACAACTCGAGCGAGATGGTCTATAGAAACTGTAGGTGAATCAGAGAGGCGGTTATCTCCTATTTGAGCCATTTCACAACCGTAGATGACATGACCCTCATGACTCATGAACATACCAATAATTTCCTCTTGCTCGATGGTATCCGATGGATCTTGCATAGAAGCTTCACATGCAATGTATTCTGAACCTTTGGAATCCAACACACGCACTGAATTACAGCGTTTTTCAGACACGAAAGTAGTCCTTTCAGGCCACTCATCCATAAGCATAGTAACGAACTCGCCATGGAGGGTTCGTTTGGACATCAGTTTCTGACCAATGGCTTCAAGGGTGTTTCGGTCACTTGGAAGAAATTCGCTTAGGATGAGCTTCACTCCACCTATTTTAATGGACTCAAGTAGTTGATCTTTTATGAGGTCTTCTACCATTAAGTTCCCTCCTTCTTGCGCTTTTTCTCATAATTCTCCTTTTCAGTACCAAACCAACCAAAGTTGAATGATGGGAGATATGCTTGAGTCTTATATGGGATATCTTCGATATCTCCGATTGGAATCTCTTCACTGATATCACATGAATCACACTTGAATGAAATAGTGGAGCCATTCACTATTACAGAATATAGTGCTCCACAGCTATGATGAATCAATGACACAACTTCTTGCTGGATAGATTCTGTTGCATTCTTTATTTTGTCATGACCAAGTTCTGTAAGGCGATATGCAGTAACAAATCCATATTGAGAAGTACTTACTCTAAGAATGGAAATTAATCTCAGGTTTAGTAGATCCTCCAGATCATCCTTTCCTTCTCGACTAATGTTTAACCATTCCCTAGTTCCATCAAGCATTGGCACACTCCATGGAGCGTAATCGTAATCCCGAAATACTCCATCAACAATTCCTTGATAGATTATCGCCATTAAGGGAAGTTCCTTAACCCAAATTGGATTTTCTTCATGACCTTCACGTGTATAAGCATCGATTACTAGTAATAATCTCATCATATCGTCTGTGAATTCCTCAGCCAATGACTCCATACCCC
>JAEORG010000020.1 GCA_016841005.1 Candidatus Thorarchaeota archaeon
CGAAAGAGCATCAAGAGAGGGTGGAAAGATAGCTTCTACAAAGAGACCCTTGCAATAGCACTTCTCTTTCAGAAAAAATACGAAGATGCAATCACACAACTCAAGGAACTCACAGACAAGGATCCCTCTAAAGGTATGTTATGGCAAATGCAATCGCTTGCCTATGGAAATCTGGGACGTAATAGGGAAGCGGCTGATGCATTAAGAATGATGATTGACCTCAACTTTCAAGGAGTCCAAGCAAGACGGATTCTCAATGAGCTAGAATCTATCAAGATTGATGGAGGGGCATCAGGATTGACTATGAGGGTGCCAACTGCTGCTTCCGTGGTACGTTCAGATGATGACTCAGTTGTGACCAGAGATGACCACATGATAATGAAACTGCTCATGGACAAGGGGGCTGTATCTGAAGAGACAGGGATGGGACCTCTTGCAAAAGATGGTAACTCATGGATGGATGCAGTACTTGATAATCTAGTCGCCAAAGGATTCGTCGTCTTTCCAGAATCAAGAAAGGCATATCTCACCGAGAAGGGTATTAAGAAATTAAGAGAACTGTGAGAGTTTTTACAGATTCACACAATCCTTTTCTGAGAGTTTCATCAAGAGATTGTGATGAGGGCAGAAGTTTATGCCAGTCATCTTGACCTACACAAAACTTGATGGTAGCATACAAAAATCAGGTATCGATGAAGAAGTCACTAAAATAGGTTTTAATTTTGATAATATGATATCAATCGATCTAACAGGCATCGATGCATGCAAGAATCTTCAACACCTCGAAATACAGGGAAAAAATCTTCAGAAACTTGACTTCTCACCTATCAAATCTTGCAGGAGCCTTCACACTCTAGAAGTAGGTGGAGAAAGTCTGCAGACAATTAATCTCTCGTCTCTGGACTTGTGTGATAACCTTCGGGAAATTTGGATTGTTGGTCATAATCTTCAGAGTATAGACCTTACACCTCTTGGTCAGTGTAAGGGTTTGCAGATCTTAGGAGTGGGAGGATTAAAACTTCCTAACATCGACCTTTCTCCTCTTAATTCATGTAGTAATCTATCGGAACTACGGATTGGTCTGACCACAATTCAATCACTCGATATTTCACCGCTTGATTCATGTAGCAATTTAGAAAAACTCAGGTTAGGTTGGAACAAATTGCAGAGCATTGATCTTTCACCTCTCAGCTACTGTTCAAACCTCCAGACTCTCAATTTCCAAAAGAATGATCTTCTGACTGTCGACCTGAGCCCACTTAAAGTATCTTCAAAACTAGAGCTAATAGACTTGTCAGAGAACCAACTCACTGAGATTGACCTATCTGCTCTAACTGGCTGTACTTCTTTGAAGGAACTGCTATTGATGGAGAATAATCTTCAGACCATCGATCTGAGTCCACTCAGAGAATTATCAAAACTAGAGGTTATAGGTCTATCAAAAAACCAATTCAGTAAGATTGATCTATCTGCTCTCTCTGGTTGTACTTCTTTGAAGGAACTACGATTGTCAGAGAATAAACTTCAGAACATTGATCTTATCCCTTTCTGGTCCAGTAAGAATTTACAGAATTTTGATTTAACTAAGAACAATATCCAGTGTGTTGACATTACACCGATTCAACATATGAAGGGATTTTCCTTTGATAGAACTTGTACAGGATATTCTTGGCTCGAAGCAGGACGGGACATAGTATATGAAAGGCCTACCAGAATCTATCCATGGACATTTCTTCATCATATAGCCAAGAACTTCGGGAATGATAGAAGAGTACAACACGATATTCTCTCTGCTTTGGGATTACAAAAATATGGATTCATTGATTGTGATCTAGAGGAATTTCTTCTGTCGATTCCTCCACATATCACTTCTGAAGAAGTAAGGAAACAAGTCACTGACAAATTAGTCCAAGAGATTGCGAAAACAGTGGATAGAGGTGGAGTGACAGCCGGATTAAAACTTGAAGACCTAATTGGGCAACATGCAGAGTTAGCTATCAGAGCCCAAGAGATAACTAAAATACGAGATTCTGAAATTCGTCGGGTTCGTGTTGGAGTATCAGGGTTCAAAGTTGACCTGCGAGAACTTTGGTTGACTGCGTATGGATATGAAGTCTTGACTGCATTGGAAAATAGACTCGCGACGAACACGAGGGATTTTGAACACATCAAACATGCCTTTTCAAATATGGGATTCAAATTGCAGACAAATGAGACATCTGTTTCCGTAGTTCAAATGGATAAAATGTCAAGATTGACCATTCTATGGTTTGCAATGAATAGTGGTAAGAAATGGTCACAAGTACGACCAATCGCACTAGCAAACTGGTGGAAAGAACTTTACGAGGAAAAGCTCGATGAATTCGAATTTCGAAATACGGAACGAGAATATGATAGAGAGATTGATGAAGAGATCAGAAGAGAATTCTCTGATTTCGGGGAGATAGAATCAGACGAAGATGTAAATCAAGTGAATGAGGAAATTGACGAGGATGAATCCGAAGTCATTGAAGAGGTCAATCCCGAAGAAGAGAGGCTTTTCGAAAAAGGAAAGAAAATGAAAAGAAGAGAGAGGGAGAAACAGAAGAAGGAGAAATCAAGGGACAGGGTTCAATGGCGTAGATCTTAATCTCATAATCGCACGGAATCCTTTTCTGGTTATTCGTCATAGCATTGTGAGATGAGGGCACGACGCTATGACGATTGCGTTGACATATATTACAAATGATGGTATACAAGAGGAAGCGAAGTTCGATGATGATGTTTTTGAGATTCATTTCGGTCCTAGAAAGATAGCCAGCATAGACCTGTCCCCTCTAATCCACTGCACCTCGTTGCAGACACTTACACTCGGTTCGCATGATCTACATTCCATCGACCTTGCTTCCCTTGCTTCCCTCTCTTCACTCAAAGAACTCGTGCTGAGGGCGAACCAATTGCACTCCATTGACCTGTCACCTCTTTCCACTTGTCACTCTCTGCAGAAAATCGATTTGTTCATGAACCAGCTCCAGTCCGTTGACTTAAGCCCACTTGCTACATGCATATCACTCCAGGAACTCTGGCTGGGTACTAATAATCTCAAGACTATTGACTTGAGCCCACTAAGCTCATGTTCATCCCTGCAGAAACTCGGGTTAAGTGGTAATCAATTCCGGAGCATCGACCTTTCCCCACTCAGCTCATGCACTTTGTTACGAGAACTCGGGTTAAATAGGAACAAACTCAAAACAATACACCTAGCGCCACTCAGATACTGTCTTTCCCTGGAGAAACTCGGATTTTATAATAACAAGATTCGTACCTTACGTTTAGAGCCACTTGCCTCCTGCATTTCTCTACAAGAACTATCGTTGAGCGATAATAACCTCAAGACTATTGACCTGTCTCCCCTAAGCTCATGTCATGAATTAGTGTCTCTGTATTTGAGCTCTATCGGACTCAAAGAAATAGATTTGACACCTCTTGGACCCTGCAAAAAGATTGCTCACATTGACGCAATGGGGAATTCCTTTAGGAAAGTTGATGTCACACCACTCTACAGGTCTTCCATAACGAGTAAGAGCCTTGCCTCGTTCGGATACGATACGGACCTCTATACAATTCTTGATCGTGAGGGTTTTGGAAACCCGCAAGTATATTCCACCCGCATAAGATTCAACACTCTAATCCGATATAATAGCCTGGATGCCATAAGATTTGTCTTTTCAGTCGTTAAAGGAGAAAATTCTTGGAGAATACATCACTTGCTCCATGAAACACTAGCTCTGTTGGATCTCAGATGGTTAGGGCTTATAGATGCAGATAATACTGAAGTGTTGAAGTCCATCCTAGACTATAACGGGCGTGATATCAAAAAATATGCCCTGAAATTGTTGATCCCGATTCTAAGTAGGCAAATAGATGAGGTGAGATCAACGATTGGTTTGTATGTTGCGAGGGTCATTCTTGATTCGCCTGAATTGACAACACGAGTCAATAGAATTCTGCGGCTTCGAGAAGAAGAGATACGCGAACTTATTCTAACAAGGACGAGTTCAAATAAGATTGATCTTAGTTCGCTCTGGTTGACAGCCTACGGAGCTGGAATATTGGGGTCTCTGGGTTTGCATCTCGAATCGGATGAAGATGCACTCAAAAAAATTAGAGCGGCTTTTGCTGAACTAGGATTCAAAATAAACACAGGTGAGACTTCAAATGCAGTTGTGAAGATGAGTGAAGAATTGAAGGATTATATCTGGCGAGTAGTCGGATATGCGAACTCAAATAGGTGGGTTTGGCGTGGAGATATTCATATTCATAATTTACTTGATTTCAAATAGACCAAGCTTGAAGATTTCTTTGAATAGTCAGAGAGAGAATGCCTCACACAAAGAAAATAACGATTGTAAATTCTAATCGGACAGATGCATCAAATAATTAAAATGCCTCTAGAAGCCATCTCCGCTCATTTCCCCAATACTTTCGCAACGCTTATATAACCAAAAAAATCGCGGCCTTTTCGCAAGGCTTATATCAAAATGTCTCTAACGTTTGCCTGAATCCCGAAAGATTCCCTTAGTTGATAGAAGGACCGTAACACTTATAAGTGGATTTTAGTATATAAAGGTAGCGGAATCTGAACGGGGAAACGACTTCTGAATTTGATCAGCGCCACGATCATTGATTACAATCGGGCAAGACCATCGAAGGCTTACTTGATTA
>JAEORG010000212.1 GCA_016841005.1 Candidatus Thorarchaeota archaeon
ACTTAATCAATGAAGAAAATATCACCTTGGTTTTCAGTAGCCTCAATTCGAATGTGCATGTCTTGTTCAAGCACATATGTAGCATCAGTTACTTTGATGACAGCAATCAATCCATGCTGTGTCGCAAAGGCAGCAAACTGGCTAATTGACTCTCCAAATTCTGCAAGAACTGCGGATACTTCTTCAAAAAGACGGTGAAGTGAATCCGGATTTTTGATAAAATAGGTATCAAGGTCATGGTGAAGAACTGGTATTGAATCTGCAGCCCATTCTTTTTCAAGATCTTTGGGTTCACAAATAATTACAACTCGACCAGAGAACTTACCTGCTTCACTAACAGATTCGCCTCGTAAAATCGGAAAGGTTGGTGCATCCTTCTCTTTACTCACAGTTCATCACACTCATTTGTTGATGACCAATAATAGAACGTGCGGGTTGCCTGAACTTTAACGTTTCGGAGAACGTTAGTTTGATTTTTCAGCTACCTTCAACCTAATAACGGATACATGCAGCACTAACGACGGTGCTTGTATGGCAGTCTACGAGTTTGAGAAGCGGACACCTGTAATTGGTGAAACATCTTATGTAAGTCACTCCGCATCAGTCATTGGAAAAGTTTCGATTGGTGAGGAATGTTACATTGCCCCGGGTGCCGTGGTGAAAGGTGACTACGGAGAGATTCGGATTGGCAATGGAACAAGTGTGCAGGACAATGTTATCATCCATGCTCGACCAGATGAGCTGACAGTAATTGGGGATAATGTGACATTAGGTCATGGCTGCTTAATCCATAACGCTACCGTAAAGAATGATGCCGTAATTGGAATGGGTGCAATAGTTTCAGACTATTCTATAGTAGGAGAGTGGGCTATTGTTGGTGAAGGAGCAGTTGTCAGAGCTAGATTTGAAGTCCCGAGTGGAAAAATCGCAGTTGGAGTTCCTGCCAAGGTGATCGGAGATGTACAAGATCATCACAAAGAGGAACTAACTCGATTCAAAGCTATCTATCGAGACCTTGCTAAGAGATATCCTGTGGGTTTGAAGAAGCTTAAAGATTAATCTTCAAAGAAAAGGAGAAGAGAGCATGTTGCCCTCTTTGCGTCCTATACAAGTGAAACCATACGGTCTCTGTTGAATTTATTAAATGCTAGAGCCCAGGTAATCAAAAACAATGCTGCTGAAATCAGAATTGTAATGATGTTAGAGAACCATACTGAACCTGGATCAATCGTACCTCCGCTATCCAATGACAAGAGAGGAAATAGCATAGGAAGAATGAAGACCATAACGGTTGCACCTGAGGTCTGATAAGCTTCGTAGACCCGACTTACTCTTCCACTGATTAGGATCATTATCGAATTCATCGCCAGAATCATGAGTGGAGTTGCTGTAAGTAGGAGGAACAATCCCGCAGAATCTGGAAACAACATAGGGACATGCCCTGCAATCATTAGGAGAACGACAGTTCCAACCTCAGAAGCCAGGAGAGAACCTAATAGGAGTGCCATGCTGGGTATGAAAGAACTAAGGATTTTTCCAACAAGTAGCTCCCGATCTGTTAGAGGGGTGCAGAGAAGCGGTTCGAGTGTGTTCTGCTCACGTTCACCAACAAATGCATTTGCAGCAATTAGGGAAGCAGGAATTATTGCAACAATCCCCAACATTGGAGCTATTGTGGGACTCATGATGTCCATAACAACTAATAGCTCTGTAGGGTTGGTCGGAGAAATTGTGAACGCCAATAAGCCTACGATTGCTAGAATCATTATCGGACCAAGTGCTGCAACAAGGATAAGTCCATATTTTACATAGCCTACTTGCATAGCCATCTTCAGATCAGTCCTAGCAACTAGCATCGATTTGTGGAAAGCCATTATGCAGAACCTCCTTTCACGACCTCGAGATAGAGGTCTTCAAGTGAAGCTTCCTCTTCAGCAAATTCCACTATCTTAATCCCAGATGATAGCAGAGACTGCATCAGTGAAGAGTTATTTTCTGTTGGATCTTCAATTGTCACGAGTATCGAGTCTACATCGTTCGTGACATCTTCAACGAAGTTCATGGACTTAGCGAGTGACTTTGCTTTCTCAATATCACCAACAACTCGAATCCTGAACTTCTGTTTGGCTAGTAATTTTGAACGTAATTCCTGTGTTGAACCATGAAGGAGAATCTTTCCTTCGTCGATAATCGCAATCTGATCACAGACACGTTGAACCTCAGGTAGATTGTGAGAGTTGATGAAGAACGTTTGTTTATACTGTTTAGACAGACTCAGAATCAGTTCTCTGACACGTTTTGCGGCAATGGGATCAAGAGCTGAGGTGGGTTCGTCAAGAAGCAAGACTCTGGGTCTATGTAGTATAGCTCTACACAAGGCAAGACGTTGTCGGTTGCCAGTACTAAGCTCGCCCGCTTTGTCATCTTTTCTGTCCCAGAGACCCATAAACGTCAGAAGTTCCTCAATCCGCTCAGGAATCTCTTCTTCTGGCACATCATAGAGTCGAGCAAAATATTGCAAGTTCTCATATGCCGTCAGAGAGGGGTAAACAGTATGGTTACTCTCCTCTGGGAGTACTCCCGTGATTTCTCGAACACGCACTGGTTCCTCAATTATATCAAAACCATTCACGACAGCGGTCCCATCTGTTGGGCGTAGTAAGGTACTAAGCAAACGCGTTGTAGTTGACTTTCCAGCGCCATTTGGACCTAAGAGCCCGAAAATAGTACCTGCGGGAATGCTGAGTTCCATGTGGTCTACAGCGACCAAGTCTCCAAAATTCTTCGTAAGTCCAGAGATTATTACCTCATCCAAATGAACCACGTTCCTAGGTCATGTAATATCATGGTCAGATAAAAACGTGATTGCAGAGGAAAAGAAATTCTTTACACTGTAATTAGTTTCTCAACCACTGCTGTGTGGGTGTCTCGTATCCCTGGGATTGTGTGAATCTTTTGAACTGTGATTTCGTAGAGTTCCTCCAGACTAGATGTTTCAAGAAGCACAACAATGTCATAACCTCCAGTTGTAACGGCCACTGATGTAACTTCATCAATCTTCTGGAGTGCTTCAACTACTCCATCAGTCATTCCAAGTTCAATATCCATCAGAATATATGCAAACACTCTTTCTGTCATATTTCTCGATTCCTTTTATTCTATCAAGTGTATTCTTTTATCACCACAAGTGTTTCAACATCACTAATTCCCTGAATCTTCTGAATCTTCTTCAGAATCAAGGAATTTGTTTTAGCCAGATTCCTACTCTTGACGCTAAGTAGGTAATCATGTGTACCCGCAAGAGCTGCGGCTTTTTCAACTCCCTTTATGTCAAACAACTGAGGAAGTAGATCACCTGTTAATGGTTTTACCTTTACGAGGACAAGTGAACGCACGTCCGAAGCCTCTAGCGCAACAACCCCAATCATCACAAGTACAATACCAAAGACCTTCAAAGACCACA
>JAEORG010000213.1 GCA_016841005.1 Candidatus Thorarchaeota archaeon
GAGTGACCTTAGAAACCTCTACTTCTTGGGAGGTCCCATCCTCACGGACTTCAAATGCTTGTTTCATTGAAACTGTCATCCTTTGGTTCCTCTTTCAAAGCAAGCAAAAAGTCTCTATACTTTGTAGATAATACTAGCATTAGATGCTTTCAAAGCTTGCTCGTACGGTCCCACCACAATAATTGCACTTCGCTTCCAGTGGTCCTACCCAATCAATGCCTTCTTGGGAAATGGCTGCTCCACAACCAGGACATTTGGTTGGTAGTCGCACCGTCTTGATCTCAGTCCCATCTGCTCTTCTTTGACCCTGATGCCTCTCGGGTATAACGAATGGCGGAGGTT
This sequence comes from Candidatus Thorarchaeota archaeon, assembly GCA_016841005.1. Next base: position 343 of record JAEORG010000213.1, read on the forward strand.
CTATTGTAATCCCACTGCTAAATGTATTGGCTGATCGACATACTTTCACAATTGCGACTACAATAATTACAAAGACGACTAGTGTGAAAACTACACTAATCAGGAAGAAGGCCCCAAACATATTGAAGAAATTATCAAACATGTTGAATGGATCAGTGAACTGCAACAACCTATCTCCTCGAAATTCGCTATGCGATTTCACTCGAACAATGTAGGTGGTCCTTATTATCTTTATCCGGAAAACTGTAGGTTCGGAACAAATAAATGTGGAGTCATTCAACCTCGTTTAGTTACTTCCAATATGGGAGGCACAAAAAACTATGCAAATTCCATCATTTCTCTTAAAGAAATTATATGTAAAAGGAAGTCTAGAAAACGTTGATGACGGATTTCAGTTCAAACTGAAGAACTCGTTATCTCCCGGCACAGCAATTGGTATGGAACCTTTCAAAGTAAATGACACCGAGTATGCACTAGATGCCACGACAATCACGTCAGGTGATGAGGTTATCAACGCTGCTGATATTGCAGGCGGTGGCTCATTTGCAATCAAGGTAGGAGTAGATATTGTAATTCACATTAAGGGAAATCAACTTCCTGAGGGTGAACACAAAATTGCAGTGTCGCTCACGACAAAAGAAGTCGGAAAATTAGCATTTGATGTTACAGATGCACTTTAGACTACTTCGGTATGCAGAGGGTCCGAAGACCCTTTGCATGTACACTTTATTTTGATTTTTAGCTCTTTTTGACTTTGATGATAATTCCAACGACAACTACTACCGCGACGATACCTATTATTCCTACAATTAGTAATGTTGTATCTGGCGGCGGTGCTGTAGTTGTTGGGGTCTCAGTTGTTGTAGGTTCAGGCATTAGAGTAGTAAAAACATACCTTGCATGATTCCATTCATTCTCTTCGTTCTCTACGAAAACATCTAGGGTGTGTTCACCTGAGGGACCTGGCAATCCTGCCAGCGTAGATGAATTTGTACTACCATCCCATGAATAGTAAAGTGTGGTAGGAACTTCGCTAAAGAGGATTGTCGGAATTTCACCTAAAGGCTTTGTACTAGTGTTCTCCATTTCTCTAAGGAAGATTAGGATTGGACCTTCAAGGGGAATACTAAATTCATCCGCTACTGATAGTTCCTCTGTAATTGCAGCAAAATCCAAACCACTAGGGCTTACTGTGATATTTGTGTAATGGTAAATTGCTTGTGCAAATGAAGAAAAATACAGAGGAGCACCTAGTCCACCTGTAATAAGATGGGTTACACCATTATTGACCATCCACGAATAGGAATGGTCGTGACCCGAGGCAAAGAGAGTCACATTATGTTCCTCGAGCAAATCTTGAAGTCCTTCGCGTTCGGTTAAATTCAAATCAAGTGAACTACCAACATGAGTAGTGGAATAGAGTGGGCGATGCGCAAATACAAATTTCATCTTTCCTGCGTTATCAGTGAGATCTTGTACAAACCAATTATACTGATCTCCAACAATATGACCTTCTAATCCATGCTCTTCTGTATCAAGACAAGTGAAATGTACTCCAGCGTAATCAAAGGAGAAGTAGGTCTTGTTCTCGTGAGTATTCACAAACGCATCGGTGTAGTAATTGGTTGCATAAATGCCGCTACTCACTCCAGTATCATGATTCCCTATTACGCCAATAACAGGCGCGTAATGACCTATTCTGTCCGTGATATCTGTAAGTAATTTCCAAGCAGCAAGATTGGCTGAATGGTCAGTTCCAATTCGATACACAAAATCTCCAGTGAGGACCACAATGTGTGGTTCCTCTGCAATCATTAGGTCTACAAGATCAGAAAAAACCTCTGGTTGAACCGGAGCTTCAGTACTTCCAGGACGATTATCGCCTGCAACAATCATATGAAATTCATCGCCATCTTCAGGTGCTGTTAGAAAATGGTAAGTTTCACTCTGGTCGCCGGAGGATTCGACACGATAGTAATACTTCGTATTCGCATCAAGACCAGTTATTGTGATGAAATGGTCAGTGTCTAAAGTTGAATTGGTTTCACTCTCTAAGATACTTGTGTTAAAACCAAACCTAACAGTAGCATCTGTTGGGGTATCTGTTCGCCAAAATATCATGGCAGAATTATTCGTAACAAGATTCACAGTTGGGCCACGTTCAAAGTCCACGACATCAGAAAGTGCAAATTCTGATTTTGTGGTATTATTCGTGTGCTGAAAACCAATTCCTCCAATCATCGGTAAAAGAACCAATGAAAGAAGAATAGCAAATGAAAGAGATCTATGCATGAGAAACACCGGAGATTCTATTAGTGCAATACCTTACTTATACTCTTAGTTGAGTATTTTTCATCGCCGGAATAGTTTTGTACCTTCGTAGCTCGTCAAACTGCGGTGGTTAGTGTGTACGTAAAGATTAGAACCGATGGCGCGCTAGGTATCGGAAAAGGTACCGAAGGTTTGAAAGAAATCACCATTGGATATGGTGAAGCACACATGATTGCTGCTGCACTGGACAAGCTTGCCCAGACTGCTAGGAGCTATAAACAGACCTACAAGAAAACAACAGATGTTGGAAAAGGGAACAAGATTGATTTCGAGAGAAATGATTCAGGTTCGATTATGATCACTGGGGACGGACAGAAATACGTCTGTACTGAGCAAGAGATTCGGGATCTTTCAAATGAATTGAAACATCTTCCACCTGTTGAAGTTGCCCCACCTTCAGACTACGTTCAAAAGGTGAAACCGAATCAAGGGATTTGCTTAATGCTTTCAAACGCTGGAGGAAGCATCCCTCTAAAACTATACGAAGCTGCTCTTCTAAAGACTGCAATCAATTCAAGCCTCAATAGTCGTTATTTCAATGAGAACATAACTATAGGACACAGAGTTCTAACTGTGAATAGAAGTAGCGATTTGAAATGGCGAGTATCAGTGGAAGGGTCTGATGTTAAATTCACAGCCTATGAAATTGAAGCACTTGTTGCAGGATTGCATAATGGAATCCTTGATGTATTGATGGACTTGGTCAAATCCTTTGGTAGTGATAAACTAGCGGATATTCGTGTGAAGAGCCATATACAACGAGTTGAGCAGGAATCAGCTGAATTGATGGAAGATGATAAATCTGGAAAAGCGGTCAGTAGAAATCTTCTCAGGGGAACGAGGAAGATAATTGGTACTGGTGAGGATGCTGAATCTCGAACTGAGGAATTCATTTCAATGTGTGATTTCGTGTATTCAGAAGTAAATCCGATATATCATCAATCTATCTTTGATTTGTTCTCGAAGACTTTTGTCTTATGATTCAAAATCAAGAGTTGGAGCCATCACTGCAGTAGACCACGGATATCTCTCGAGTATCCTCTGCATTAGTCGATTTACTTTGTGTTCCTCAGAAGTGCCTGAATATGCCAGAAGAATAACAAGTCCACCCCTAGTGCGTTTCATCTTCTGATACATGGTCTTGCTTGTATTGATGGTATCACATATGACCATCACTTCCGCCTGTGGAATATCTAAATCTCGTTCACCAACGGGAGATAAAACAAGAGCCGAAATAGAAGCGTCCTCTTTGAACTGATTCAACACCTCTCCTTTATCTCTTGTCTGACCAGTGACTGTAAGGACTGAGAGTCCAGCTTTTTCAAGTACACTCTGAATCTGAGATACCATCTCCAGATAGGATGTCAATACAAGGGTCTTATTGTGTTTTTTAGCAATTTGCAAAACCCTGGTGGTCTTAGCAGATATATCAGAGAATGTTCTTCTCATGTCTGAAATATTGAAGTATTTCTTGACGTGTTTTCCGTAAAACATCTTGAGGAATTGCTTAGGGGGCATTGCATAGACATACTTTCTAAGCATTAACAGACTTGAATAACGACTCTTTACATCTTCAGATACAGGAAGTCTTTCAAGTAGCAGGTGAATTCTTCTCGTATCTCCCTCGATTAGCTCTAAATTATCGCCTTGTTCAAGTTCAGCTGTAATCGCATTACGAGCATCACGTATCAATTCATCAAGAACCATAGATATTGACCGTATTTTCTTGTCGTAGACAGTGCTCATCGTTAAGAATGTTGGTTCAAGAAATTCTTCCACATCAGTACCATAGAGATCTTCCATTGAGATTAATTCAGCATCAGGAATATACTTCATCAAAGTATTGAGTTCCTTCCTAATTTGCAACTGTTCATTTGTGAAGACTGCATGGTCATCCCTTAGAGTTCCACTCATTCCTATTAGCCATTTATCCTTGAATAACATCAACAGTGTTGGCCAAGGAAAGATGAGATTAGTTCGACCACCTGACCTTCTCACAAGTGTGTCAACCTCATTAATCAGAATGATCTGAAAGGTATCAAATAGACTAAGGTTCTTCTTTGCCATTGATGCTAGTACTTGTGGAGTGGCAACGATGACCCTCTTTTCTTTCAAAATATGAGGCCTTCTTGGAGAAGGAATTCGTGACGAGATCTCACCCAAATCATCTTCTAATCCTCCATATTCTCCCTTTAGATAGTCCATAGTCTCAGCAAGTGATGATGATGAATGAACGACAATGATGAAACGCTTGTCAGGAAATCGTTTAGTCACCAACTGATGAGTTATGAATCGTTTACCAAGTCCACAGTCGAGTTCTAAGAGAAGGTTAGTATCTTGATTGCTATCAACCTCATCCAGAATATACGTTTGATATCCTCGTGGTGTGTACTTAGTTTCTGGATTAGACATCTCATCAGCTCTTGGTGATAACTGGTTATGAATTCATATCAAAGCTGCTTGAAAACTTTGGCAAGGGAGGGACCAAACACATGCATTTTGAATTCATTAAACCCTGTTGGTACTATATGAACAGAATAATCCCTATCGATAAGGTGTGATGCTACTTCGGCTATTAGATCTTCAGTAAAACCTGTATCTGCTTTACTTTCACTCATGTGAGCAAATGAATGAAGGATAATAGATGAAAGATTATGCTTTTTCGCAAGCCATCGAATATTCTTGACCATTTTCCTCAAGATGCTAACCCGCTCATCTGGGTCCTGTTCTTCAGATTGAATCCAAACAAGGAGGGACTCGTCAAATTGGACACCTTCTCCTTTCTCGGTCTCTTCATATGGTCGATACCAGAAGCTTCCTACATGGTACATCAAAAGTTTCAATTAACAATTCTCCTGCTGAGCAAGTTCAAATTCTCTCACCGTCTTCAGGAGTATATCCTTCCTCATCGGTTGTTTCTGTGTCTGTTAGCTTCCGAGGAATTGCCTTTCCATGAACCCAAATAGTATTCGCAGGAATTACTTTGTCTTTCGGTACAACCGTATTTGCACCTACTATCACATTATCTCCAATATCTGCTCCAGGAAGTATGACCGCATTTGCACCTACAGTTACATTGTTACCAAGTTTGACTGTCTTTAGGTAGAGGCTACCACATTCATACACATGACCACTGAGGATGGCATCATATCCGAACATGCAATTATCGCCGATTATAGTTCGCTCAGGATTGAATAATCTACCATTTCCAACTATTGTGCCCTCACCTATTTTTGCCCCAAATAGCTGATGTCTCGGTTTAGTGTCGAGAAAGACAGTGAAGAACCATGCAAAATATGGTAGAAGAACATAGTAAATCTCGAAGTACTCATAGAGAAGCATGTACTCATCTGCTGAATAGTATCCATCCTTGAGGAATGGCATCGCTTTTCTTGAAAGCAAGAACATTCCTGTTAGAATTCCGAGAAATATTCCATAAGCGATGAAGAAAATTGGTATAATCAGAATAATGAACCAGAATTTCTCTATAGCAATAGTAGGCAACATAGAACCAAAAGTAAGATCAATCCATGATACCAAATCGGGGAATGGCCAGCCTAGCCCATTAACTATCAGATCCACATTTTCAAAACTCATCAGGAGGAGAAAGATTGCTGGTATTACTGCAATTGTAAGACTCAGGATGATTGAGAGTATCATTAATGCTGAATAGGCGACTATCTTAGGTTTCATTATACGCACAACTTCAATATGAACAAGTAGTTGGCGGATTCACTCTCATTTGAAAGTATCTCAATGGTACCATAGTTTTACTCGTTGTTTATTTCTCCAGCTATTGCTTTGTGATCTTCCTCGTTCCATTTCAAATCCTTTCTGAGAATGGTTTTGCCTCTTACCCAAATTGTGTTAGGATGAATGACACGATAAGAAATAATTCGTAAGAAACTGCGTATCAGAAACAGATATAGAGGGTACCTAGACCGGATTCGGGAGCGTAACACTAGCTTAGCAGGTGTCAAACGATGACCAATGACGCGGATATTGTAATTGCAGGAACTGGACCTGCTGGACTAATGGCTGCTGAACAAGCTGCTGGAAGAGGTCTCAAAACGATTGTACTTGAGAAGAGAGCCCATGTAAAAGACAGTCTTATGGGAGAACTAGTCACAGATAAGGCATTGAGATTCCTTCGTGTCAAGCCTGATTCAGAGTATATTGGCAACAAGTACAAACGAATCATTGGAGAGAGTCTTGATACTGGTGCAAATATTATAGTAGATAGAACTCATCTTGGAAACTCATACCTCTTCGATGAAGACAAGTGTCAGGAATTGATGCGCGATCGTGCTGAAGCACACGGCGCTGAGTTCCGGTACAAGTCAAGAGTTTCCTCAGTCATCAAGGAGGGTAACCAAGTCGTTGGTCTGAAATACAACAAGGACGGGGAAGTACGAGCACCACTCTCTGTTGGAGCAGATGGTTCATTTAGTAGGGTTTCCGCGACTGCAGGATTCACCCATCCAAAATGGCTCCTATCTTACGGTTACAGATTCAAGCTCGAGGGCTGTAAGGATATTGACCCTGAAACTGCATATTTCTACGTAGGCAAGGACGTAGGTCTGGGCTACCTTTGGTTGTACCCGCGTTCAGAAACTGAGATTAATCTAGGAATTGGTCGTGTCCCATCATCAAAAGAAAACTGGCACAGACTGCCACCAATGCGAGATGTTCTTCGCAAGTACATGAAGTCACATCCAGAAACTCAGAATGCACGAGTAGCTTCCGTCAACGGAGGGGTTGTGCCC
>JAEORG010000214.1 GCA_016841005.1 Candidatus Thorarchaeota archaeon
AGTTTGAGATTGGTGGGGTATTCGCTTCGGACTTGCACTGAATTACCCTCTATCAGTTCAGCATTTGAGATTCCGTCTGATATTGAGACTACAAGATCGAAAAGAGCAAAGATTGAGTTGGATGGTATTGAGGTATTGATGCACCATACACCTGTAGTTGTATTTTGTATTGGACTGTCAAAGGTAATCGTTTGATTTGCATATTCTCTATTGAGTACGATATTCCAGCTTGAGATGTTTGCAGGAGCTTTAACAGATATCTCAAAATGGCTTCCATTGAGTACAATTGCAGGTTTACCTATAGTGGGATATAGAATCTTTGAAGTGCTCTCCAAAGTTACTTGTGAAATTATAGCTGAAGGCAAATCTTGACTGCTAGGTGCTTGCAATCGTTCAGATTCTATAGGAAATATCATGATTTGTTGGCAAAATAGAAGAATAAGGACAAGTGTATAGAGTTCTTGTTTATGAATCGTCATGTAACAGTCCACCAGTCTGAGCATTGTTAGAGCCCCTCTTATGTTTTATTCACTCAGGTAGTACCAAATTTTCTAAAAGGATGTTATGACAAATGTGAGGAGATATTTTTTCAACTCATCAGATGAAAACTGATTTAAAAAATGAGATTGGAGGAGAATGTGATTCATCTCCTCCTAGTATCATACTATCGTGTAGTTTCGATTTCTTCTAGAGTCTTGCCTTTGGTTTCTAGTGGTTTTGCTAGTAGTGATAATAGTGGAAGCAACATGAGTAATCCACCAATTATCCAGAATCCAGATAGATCTGCGGCAAAAATGGCTAATAATACTGAAGCTGCAATTGGTCCTATGACATATCCGAATCTGGCACCAGTGACACATACTCCGATGCTTGTCGACCTAATCTTTGTTGGAAATATCTCTGCTAGATAGACATAGATCCAAGCAAGGACCATCGCCATAAAGAAGTACATTCCCCAGTAGAAGTAGCTTATTGCGAGAAATCCGAGACCTACATAACAAGCCATTGAGCCAAGTGAACCAATGACTAGCACTATGTTCCTACCCACTTTATCCAGAAGGAATCCTGAAATCAATGCACTCACAGGTAGAAGTAGTCCTGCAACAGTAAGTAGACTATTGAACTGCTCAGGAGTATATCCAAGTATGGTTTCAAAATAGTAACCACCCCAAGTTGTCGCGAACTTGAATGAGACCGTCCAAGTCAAGTACACTAGTGTTGCAATTCCAATGTATTTCAAATCATCCCTGCATAGATTTCCAAGTGCTTCTCTAATGCCAAGTCTCTTCTCACGAGCTCCATGCTTCTCTACCCATCTTTCAGGTTCCTTCATGAAATAAAGAAGTACTAGTAAGGCAATCATGAAGATGAACATCACACCATAGCCCCAACGCCAATCCATGTCCACAATTCGAGCACCGATTATAGCATAGAGCGGGATAACTCCGATGAGGAACGCTATGCTACCATAACGCCCTCTTTTCTCAGCAGGTGCTTCCTCTGAAATTGGCACTTCCCATAGGTTTGATGTTGTTCCCATTATTACAAGTGAATAGAAGAAGAGGAACCAATAAACATCCAGTGACAGATATACAATGAGTATTGTGGGTACACCCATCACAAGAACAAGAAGCATCATTCCCAATCGTCTTCCGTATGCATCAGCAAACCACCCTATGAAGAATACACCAAATACTATAATTCCGAATATTCCTTGCAAGAGTGAAAAGTCGCTTATCAAAATGGAAAAGTCTGCAACAATATAAGTAACCGCTTTGGTTTCTATGAGTGATAGCCAACTATCCATCTGACTTACTAGACCCATGATCAATACAAGAAAAATCATGTATCTCTTGTTCGTTGACGCAGGAGGGGTAGAAGTAGTTTCTGAACCTTCCATATCTCTCTCCTCAATAAAATATTGTAACTGTAAGGGTACGTATACCGATATTATAAGCTTTCTACTTATTAGAATCGGTTTTTGGTTTATAGAAAACTTGAGCTATCGAACGAAATAATAATAATTCGAATTATTCATAACAGATGAAGTGGTGAAAAGCAAATGCCAAGCAGAGAATGGGAACGGCTCATGGATAATTATTATGGCGACCCATACATGATGTGGCATGATGGTATTGACGAGACCGCTGTAAGAGTCTTGAAAGGAGAAGAGCGCCAGAAAGCTGAGGAATTGCTAATCCAGTCTCTTAAGGAAGGGAGTCATTATGGAGCTATAGGCCTCCGAGAACTGCGTTCAGCAAATGCTTTACCCATTTTGAAGGAATATCTTGAAACCAGTACTGGAACACTCCGAGTAGAGATTGCAATAGCATTATGTCTTATTGAACAGACCCACGAGTATTTACCTCATATCTTGGATGTCTTGAAACATCATCCATTCTGGAGTGTTAGATATCATGCTGCTATAGCATTGAGGCGATTTCCAACCAATGAAGTTGTTGAATCTTTGTTTACAGCACTTGCCAAAGACCCAGATTATCTTGTTCGGAATCATACATCAGAAACCATACTGTTTCTTCACAGATTGAAACCATCAATTTCAGAACGGAAAGATATCTTCAAACTCATTATCGTGGAGTATGAAAAAGACCCAGATTATGCTATGGAGCAGTATAGAAGAGCTTCTGACATGTTGCGTGAAGTTGTTGAATCTGAGGGGAATCTGAAAGATGAGTATATCATCGAAGACATTTGGACTTGGGATTACTGATCCCCTCGCTTCAACTCTTCTATATGAAAGACATATACACATGTTTGTACAATAATCTTTGGTGAAATCTAATGACAATTACAATTCGTTGTCTTGCACATGCAAGTTTTCAAATCAAGACCAGTGATAAGGTCATCTACATTGATCCATCTAGCAAATATATGAAGATGAAACCGAAGGAGCTTGAACCTGCTGATTTGATTCTTGTAACACATAGTCATGAGGATCATTGTGATCCTGATATGATAAAGAAGATCCGACAATTGGGCGTTCCCATAATTGCGCCTCCTGACTGCAAGAAACCATTGAAGAAAGCTGGTGCTGTCTGGGAAATGAGTGCTGGGGAGTTCATGGCTGTTGAAGGTCTGAAAATTCGAGCGGTTAAAGCTTACAATGTGAAGCGGTTCAGACCTGATGGAAAACCATTCCATCCTGAAGGATTTGGAGTCGGTTATATTCTCACTATTGACGAAAAAAGGATTTACCACGCTGGAGACACTGACTTCATTCCACAAATGGAGCTATTAGGCGACATTGATGTTGCTTTGCTTCCAAGCGGTGATACATATACAATGAATATGGAAGAAGCTGCAGAAGCTGCAGTTGTTATTGATCCAGTCATCGCGATTCCTATGCATACAAAAGATGCAGATGCAAATGTGTTCAAAGAACATGTTGAAGGCAAGTCAGGTGTCAAGGTCGTACTTCTTAATGATGGTGAAGCATACACACTCGATTGAGGATAGGCAACTCATTCCATCATCATTTTGACACGCTTAATTGCTTCCTCGGCATCTCCGGTAAAATCCATATGGGAATCCCATACATCAAACGACTTTGGGCCAAATTCAATCGCTTTTTTATAGGATTGGATGGCGGCTTCAAAGTCATTCATTCTCTCTCTTGCTCTACCAAGGTGGAAATGAAATGCATGGTCTTGGGGATCAATTTCTATGCCTTTCATGAAGCATTCGCTAGCTAATATGCAACGACCTTGTTTCATCACAATTAGACCAAGCTCATAATATGCTTCTTTGTTCCTAGGGTTGAAGGTCAGAGATGTTAAGAGTAGATTTTCTCCCTCTGGTTCAAGACCTTGTCCTGCTCTGGCAACACCAAGATGCCTCAGTATTTCTGCATTGTTTGGATTCTCTCTGAGATATTGTAATGCGTTAAACTCTGCCGCTCGCCATGCCTGTAATCTATTTGCCATTTTACAGAGTATCAGTTGCCTTTTACCACTCGTAGTATATACGTTATTCATCGATTCAAAATATTCTCTAAATCTACTTCCAATCTCTTCAATTTCTGTTTTATTGGACAATATTCTTAGTTCTATTACTCTCGGAGCCTTTCTTTCTTGTGCTGATTTGATTTCTATTTGTG
>JAEORG010000215.1 GCA_016841005.1 Candidatus Thorarchaeota archaeon
AAATGGAAGCATCGCGATTGTTTCACAGCTTGGATATGGAGTGCGTATGAAGGGAGAAATAGATGCGGAATAGAAGATATCATTGTGCTGCGATTTGAGGATAATGTCTGTTGATAACATCAACCACATCTTGTATGGAACAAGTACCAGCTCTAAGTGCATATTTGATGGTCAAATCATACGTTGGCAGAACACATATCAGGTTTCACTCATGTGCCCTATGGGGGTTAGAGAGTGCCCGGATTAGTAGTGAGAAAGGACAATGGAGACCTGAGATGGTATCCCTTCTTCAAACAGGATGAAAAGTATACTTTTTACCCATCCAAGGATTATGGACAGAGAGAAACTGGTACAAAGGTTGGACGCGGATTCAATTTCGAAATGTACCTTCCAGGATATTGGATGCCTGGAGGACCTCCAGGAAGACGAAGAATAGGAGGAGGTAACTCCCTAGTCGTTCTTGAAGGAGATGGAGACCTCAAGTTCTACAGATTTGAAGATGAAACATTTCTCGTCGGTGGGACTGGAAAGAAAGTTGGAAGAGGATTCAAACCAGAATGGGAATACTATGTTGCTGAGTGGACAGGTAATGGAACCTCGGATCTTCTAGTCAGAGACGATAAGGGTGAGCTTAGACTCTTTCCATGGGATGGAAAGGAGTTTAGAGACCTCGGCCGTGATGAGGATGTTGGTGTAGGGTTTGATAAAGAAAAATACCCTGACCTCATTCCAGGATATTGGCGAGGAGAAGAATACCCAGATTTAGTTGTTCGGGAAGAAAACGGTTCATTGTGGTTGTATCCATTCAATGGTAGAGATTTCAGAAAATCAGGAGACCGTGACCGAATAGGCAGGGGATTTGGTGATGATTTCACTCATTATCTAGTAGGAGAATGGATGCAAAATGGAACACCAGACTTGATTGTTAGACATAAAAGTGGTCAACTTAAGAGATATATCTTCATTCAAGAGGGTTCTGAATTCAAATTCGCAGATGGCCCATATGAAACTGTAGGCAAAGGATTTCATGAAGATTGGACCTATTTAGTAGGACACTGGCGAGAACCAGGAAAACCTGATCTCATTCTTCGTGATGACGATAATAACATGAGATTCTATCCGTTTGATGAGGGTGAATTCACAGATCTTCCTCGTGGAGACAAGAATGTAGGTAAAGGATGGAAATTTACACACATGTGGGACTTCTATCCAGTGTGAGGATATCATACTACTTATCAAGAAAAAAAAGAATGGAAAGGTGGAAGCTTTAGATCAAAATGATGCGCGACGGCGTATCTTGATTCTGTTCCGAGAATTCGATTGGTCTATGCTTCCACCTTCTCAGCTGTTTCTAGTTCATTGATTTTCTCATCAATACTATTGATATGATCCTGAAGTTGAGACTTCAGTGCTTCTAGCTGCTTAATTCGAGTTTCTTTGCTCTGGTCACTTGGATTACAACACATCCCACCAAATTTCATTGGTCCATGATGCATACCTCGAAATAGCATTGGCAAGAATAAGCCCATATTTCTTTCATCACACATACTGTATTCTTCACCTCCTTCATTCCATTTTCTTAGAGTCCTTCATCTCAGTTAGTTGGGTATCAACCCATTCTAGCTCTTGATGGAGATATTCTCGATATTTCTTTAAGAAGTCTAAATGCTTGGAGTTACAACCGCCATGAGGTCCTCTACAATGACGTTTCATGAAGGCAAATCCCATAGGACTTCTCTCACGAACAGACCATTGTAGTATTGTGTCACTAACATCGCGAGGAGCTGTAGCCCCGAGAAATCTCCAGAAACTGTCTTGAACTCTGAATTCAGACCCAAGACTGTGTAGTGCTTCTTTCAAGATGCGTTGCCCTTTTGGTGTCAGCTGGTATTCAATAGCATCAGTGCGATCATCCTGTTCTACTTCTTCACCAACTATTAGATCTAACTCTACTAATCTATGAAGAGCAGGGTATACTGTACCGCTCTTTATCGTCCATCCTTCGAGATTTTGACGCAATCCTTGGATAATCATGTATCCATGCGATGGCTTTCTATGTAGTATTGAGAGGATAAGAAGATGAACGGGGCTTAGCTTTATAGTATCTGTTTGGATACCGCCCTTGATTCTGAACGCCATAGGTAGACACCGACTTATGTAGAGCTCTACACATATATGTAGATGTCTACATATAAAGGTCTCTAAATCACAAGTTGTTTTTCTAGAATCATTTTTCAAACACCAAATCAAAATGATATTAAGGGAAACATGTCGGGCATGCTTGACCCCATATGTAGAGGTAGCGATAATGAGTGATACTAACAAGATAGATCTCACATATGTTGAGGGTCGGACAGATACGAAATTTTGGGCTATTGGAGCAATTTTGGCTGCATTATACGGAGTTGGTTCATTAATTCCAGTTAGTGGATTCATTATTGGTGGTGGGATTGCTGCGAATATCAGTTTCACATTACTAGTTGCACCACTCTTTGGGATATTACTTGGTCCATGGCGTGGAGGTGCATTTGGTCTTGTAGGTGGACTGATTGCAATGTTACTGGGTGGATCTGGAGGTCTATTCCTTGCAATTCCATTCCTATTCTTATCACCAGCAATCTCTGGGTTTCTCACAGGATTATGTACAACTTCGCAAGTACGTGGAAAATGGGTACCAGCTGCTGGCATAACAGCACTATATCTCTGGGCTATAATGGCATTGTACTTGATAGTAAACGGTCAAGCATGGTGGTTTATGGCATATTATGCTCTGGCAATGGTTGTTACCTTTGGTCTTCAATTGACCTATTCAACACTTGACTTTGAGAAAGTAAAGGAAAATAAGATTTGGACTCTAATTCCATATCTTATCATTGGAACGGTCACAGATTTCTCCATGATGACTATGGGAGCAGTATACATTTTCCAGATTCCAGCAGTAGTGTTTGGTTTTGTCATCTTCCCTGCGATGTTAATTGAACGAACTGCAGCAATCGCAGTCAGTCTCATCATAGTGATTGCAGTTGTGAAGGCATTTCCTGATATCTGGGGAGTTGCAACAGAACAGAAGGTCATTGAAGATTCTCTATGATTATTCGCAAAGCATCAACAATAACACCGAGAGGCATTGTTGCAAGAGTCATCGTGTCCTTCTCTATTGCTTGTTCTGGCAACGGAGGTATATGTACAAAGAGTCCCTCTGTACTTACTTCTTTCAAGTTAATCCAGTGTAGGAGATTAAACAGAATCCAATTACAACCATAAGTTCCCGCATGATAACTCACATCTGCTGGTATCCCTTTTGTTCTGAGGGCTTCAACAAGTGGATGTACATCTATTGTTGAGAAGTACGCTGCAGGAGCTTCATCAATTATTTTGTACGATGATGGTGTGTTTCCATAATTATCCTCACGTCTAGTATTTTGTATATTCAACCCAACTTGTTCAATCGTGATGGCACTTCGATTTGCCTGACCGCAACAGAGAACATGTGAAGGTTTGTAGTTGTGGATTGCTTTTTTGAGGATGTCTGCCGCATTACTGTAATCAAGAGGAAGTACTTCTCCTACAATCTTAGATCCTGCTATGATATTTCCTTTGAGGAGTTTAACTAGCTCTTCAGAGGGATTAATTGAATATCCGTCGAAGGGTTCGAATCCTGTTAGTAGAATCGAATTCATGTTATATTCTTCCACGCTCATATGATCACACTTAGGATGAAGTATCCACCTAGTGCAATTTGAACGACACCAATTATGATATTGACCCAATTTAAACTTCCATAATCTGCTTTCTTCGCTGTAGCGTCAGCTCCCACGGAGAGAAACGCACCATAGATGAAATCAGTAGAAATGTGCGTAAAATACAGAAGAACACCTGCAAGGAAAACTGTTCCGACGCCCACTTGGAGTTCTCCGATGAGAAGAGATATGCTACTCAGACCTAAACCAGCCCACCAGATCAAGAAATAAGGTGAGAGAATGCTTACTGCCGCACCTTGAGTTGTTGCCTCAACAACACTCGATACTGAAGGCTCTTCTTTGACCTCATTTTCTGCGAATGATGATTTATGACGATAGTCCTTCAGTGCGAGGAATCCGAAAGCAATGATCACAATTCCTCCAAGCCCAACCATCAAGCTAATCATGAATGAATCAAAGGCGAATAGTTCAGCTCCAATAATAATTAACACAACTATTCCAAGTTCAACAATAGCATGACCAACCATGGGAAGAATTCCATGGAGACGACCATGTCTACTAGATTGCATTACAACTGCTGCAGATAATGGACCTGGTGCTAACGCTCCACTAAGAGAGGCGATGAACCAAATTGCTAAGATTTCTAAGATTCCCATGATCTCGCACCGATTTTACATTACGAAACAGTTGAAATTGCAAAAAAGTATAATGCTAGCTACATCTGGATATGCCTCTCGGTAATATCTGTATTACAAAGTCGAGTTTTGGCTAAATTAAAAACCCTTAATAGACCTCTGAAAAAAGTCGGTGTAATTCTACGGATGGTAACTCTGTGAAGCAAGTACAGATCACTGTTCCTTATGAGAAGACTGAAACAGTCGAAGATTTTCTTGTTGATGTTCTTGATATCAAGAATGTCGTAAGATTCACAGCTGACAATGCACACTTACTCCAATTCAGAATTCCCGATGATGCAGTTACTGATACTATGGAAGGTCTCAAAAGTAGAGGAGTAGGTGTGGAATTTGGTTTCATAGATATTCTTGATCTCAAAGCGTCTTTACCTAGGGAGGCAGAGGAAACAAGCGAGAAGAAACTACAACGAGAGGCAGACTTAGCTGTTGAAGAGATTTATGAGAACGTGAAGAAATCAGCATCACTAAGCTTTGATTTCATTGCTTTTGTCATCTTTGCAGCTGTCATGGCAGGATTCGGTTTAATCCAGAATAACGTCACAATTATTGTCGCCTCTATGTTGCTATCACCCTTAATGGGACCTATGTTGGGTGTAGCGGTTGGACATGTTGTAGGAGATAACAAACTCTTCATCAAAGGTACTATGAATGAGCTAATAGCATTAGGACTCTCCTTTGCCGTAGGTGCAATAATGGCAATCATGATGCCTGTATTATATCCAGGTACTGGAGATTTCATGACAGTAATTGAAGGAGAGTGGGATGCAACGAGATGGACCTATGTAGTAATTAATGAAATTACTCGAAGAGGGACTTTCTTCTCAGTCTTAGATATTGGGATTGCAGTGTTTTCAGGGACAGCCATAGCAGTTTCTGTAACAAAGGGAGATATGTCAACCCTTGTAGGAGTAGCCATATCTGCGGCTCTAATGCCCCCAGCAGTGAACGTTGGTATGATGATCACCTTAGGTTTAATTCACAGCTCGCTTGCAGGTATTCAGATTGGTGTTGGGTCCTTAATCTTACTCACGATGAACATTATCCTCATCGACATCGCAGCTGTAATAATGTTCAGAATCAAGAAGTTAGGTATCATTGAGGATAAATCCGCAACTTGGACGGCAGTAACACAATATCGACAAAAAAGATCAGCAAGCCTTTATCATCGTCCAAGTTCTGAGGCAGCAACATTCACTCCAGCTCCGACTCCTAAAACTGATGCATCTTCTGAAGTAAAAGAACCTAATAATGGAGATTCGACTAACAATCGATAGCATTGCGTCAACTACTGGGTAATACTCCAGTGACACATCCAGTTATAGTGGAGAGAGGGTTAACTTTCTTAGATTAGTTAGAGAGTGTAGCATATGACAGAGGATCCTATTCTGAAGAATAAGTTGTTCAAGGGCTTGACTGAACATGATATACTAACTTGGGAAGAGGAGAAGATGCGATATCAAAGGAGAATGGGAAAGAAGGTTACAGACTTAGCCTTTCTTAGACATCTTCTCATGCATGCCTCAAGACCGGTTATTACCACAAAGGATGGGGTTTCTTCTGGATTTATCACAGGGCGCGGACCAATCTATGAGAAAGGAGACACACTATTAGAAAGATATAGAGCGAAAAGAGAGGACATACATCCCGAGCTTGTAGAGAAAAAGAAACTCTCTACCCTTAGAACATGATTAGCATACACCCTTATGCTTATATACCAATAAGTCCCTAGTGAACTAGTGACTATTTGTACACTAGTTGATTATCAGTTGAGTACACAATAGTTGAAGAGTGATAAACATGTTCGAAATAACACGATTCGATGAGGAAGAGCCTCAATCAGAACAGAGATCTCCCGCAGATATGCAACAGGAAATCTGGTTTGATAATGGGATCTATAAGGAATGGTTAATCTTCCTTTATAGAATCTGGAACTCGATAGAGTATTTGTAGATAAAATACTTGAAAACCCACATCCTCTTAGGGAGGAGGGATTGGATATTAGTAAAAGGATACCGGATAAACAAACACAGCATGAAAAGGAACAACCAGACAATCTTGACCTAGTGTTCAAGGCACTTGGGCATTCTACAAGAAGAAGGATTCTAAGATTACTTACTCAGAAGCCACGATATCCATATGAATTAAGTAAGATACTCGGATTAACCTCACGAGTTGTAATTAAACATCTCGAGGTACTTCAAAACGTAGGAATTGTTTCTCGAGAAGTTGGAGAAAGTGATCTCGGTCCTGAGCGGACATATTATCGATTAAACCAGGGATTTGGTCTATCTACAACTATCCTTCCTAATTCATTTATTGTTCAAATGATGCCTCAGGTAACTAGAATAAAAGTACACCATGGATTTGTTTTTCCAACAGAACGGTCAGATGTTAGAGCGGTAAAACAACTCTTGAGAGAGCTAACAAAGGTAAACAAGCGGATATCTGAAATACAGGACGAGAGCATGGAGCTGGCTCATATACGAGGGCAAATCATACAGAGAGTAGAAGTAATAATGCAGAAATATAATTGGGATGAAGAGAGTTGCAGAGCTGTTCGTTCGAGACTAAATCCAATCAGAATAGAAGGTAGCCTTCACAAACAAAAATCACCTCAAGACCTCATGGAAGAGGCACTCGACATATTTGAAAGACTTCTGGGTAGTCCAAGGAAGCAGAAAGATGATGATCAAGAAGTAACTCTTGATATCGAGGATTGATTACCAATTTAGCTCTATTTTCCATTCAGTTCGATCTGAACCGAGCATACTCGGGACATATTCTATTGGGTTATACGGTAATTCAACACCAGTAGATTTCTTGATGGTCAGATAGTTCTTACCTTGAGCTGTTGTCAGTGTGATTATCCCCTGAGCCAGCGAGAAGAGCTGGTTTATTGTAACAGGATCTGCTGTATCTGCATGTATGAGGTAGAATTCTACAGATCCAACTTTAATACTCTCCTCAACGCTTTCCTTGAAGAATTGCACAACATCCCTGGCAGAGAAATCAATCAATAGAGGTGTCAATGCCTCAAATGTGACAACTCGAGGGTGTATCACATTTCGTAAACTTCTCATCATGATATTGATTTCATGCAGGTGTGGTGAACATGTATGATTTCCAATGGTTTCTTGGCCATAGTTTACCTCCAAGATGTGATATCCGTCATCCTGTTTCTTGGCCATATCCTGCATCATCTGACGATTACGAGCTTCAGTGACTACATTGAGTGTTTTCATTTCATGCGTGATTGCTTTTCTTGCCAACGTAGTCATAAAGAGGTCATAATGGCTCTCTTGAGCAGCCATAACCAAGAAAACATAGCCTCCAGGGGGTTTAGTAAGTAGACTATCTATGACATTGGGACGAATGTAATTGTTATTTTGTCCTCCACTGACCATGATAGACTTACCTCTCACTCCTCTATACCCAAATGTTTCCTAATGGTAGCAACCAATGCCCTCCCTGAAAAGGGCTTTACAATATATTCATCAGCACCAACCTCTTTTCCTCTCTCAATGTCCTTGCTCAACCCCTTAGCTGTAAACATGAGAATTGGTACTGACTTGAATGAATCTTCACTCTTCAGTTGTTCACAGACCTCAAATCCATCAAGCTTTGGTAGCATCACATCCAAAAGAATTAGATCTGGACTTTCAGAGTGCGCAAGTTCTAATGCAGCTTCTCCGTCGAATGCGCAGACTACATCAAATCCATGTCGTTCAAGAAATTTCTTTGCCAATTCGGTCGTTATTTCTTCATCATCCACAACCAGAATCTTTGGTTTATTCTCAGTCATAATCTATCACTCTATACAATTGGCATTAGTTCGTAATCTAGGAATCCTCCTGAAAGAATCGGTCTGACTGCAAGAAAGTTGGTTCTTGGGTTCTCTCCAGAAACTCCCATGACACCACAGATCTCCTGAACTCTGAGATGTACATGATGAGATATTGACTCACTCTTTACCTCCTGTTGTCTGCTCAGAATAGTCAATGTAGTTCGTTTTGCTCGAGGAAGTGATGCTGAGATTTCTGCAACCATGCCCCTTACCTCAGTGGGTCCGTACATATTCTCTAAAGTGTCAAGCGAGAATAGTTCAGAAACTTCATGGTTGAATTTTCGTTCCAACTCACTTGATTCATATCGAATTTCCTGCAAAGTTTTCCTAGGATCTGCATCAAGTCCTCTGACATTTTCGTATTGTCCTGGAGCATGCCTACCAAAGAACACGACTTGTGAATCAATTTTTTTCTTATCTACAAAGTGTGCAAGGCTCTCTGTGAAGAACTCTGGAGACCAACCTTCAGGAAGAATAATTACCGCAGGGCGTCCAAGTCCTAGGTGGTTAGAAAGGAATGGAATGTAAATTGTTTCTAGATAGGGAACACCCAGATTATCAACTTCAATAAGGCTGATTTGCCCTTTCATGAACCCTCCACCTAATATAACATCCAGACTAAGATTTCCAGTTGACATTCTATCAGGTGATGGGTCATGAATAGGGTCTCGACCTACTGTTATTGCAGGATACTGATGCACATACCATGGTATGTATGTGAACCTTCCTTCATGCAGTGTAAACAGAAACGAATCCTGTTTAATCAAGTGGGCACGCATTTTCTCTAATACAATCTGTCTATACATCCGTTGATTTTCACGGATTTTCTCTAGTGTAACTACACCATCAGCTGAATGGTGTAATGTATCATTCATGTTAGAGTCCCATTGGCCTTCAGTAACAAGAATGAGTTTTCTACCCTCATTCCTCGCAGCATGTATCAATGCTTGTTGAATTTCATATCGATTCTCAGGATTGATTGGTTCAATGAAATCAGTCCAAGAATCAATGATAACCACATCTGCGCTTCCTTGATCTTCAGAGGCTCCAACTAGGCGAGATAGTTGGGTCTCGAGACTTGATTCATGAGATATTTTCTCTACTAATGGCCTCCAGTACTGTGTCAGGACATGTCTGTCACCCCAGTGAGGAACAGCATCGGATAATGACATGACTGTAGCCATATGATTCTCAGTGCTTGTAATTATCATGAAGGAGTTCTCAAATGTTCTGAAGATTTCTTGAACGAATAGCGATTTACCTGTACCGGGTTTTCCAGTAACAACGAGTACAAATCCAGTCCTAGAAGAAAGAGCTTCTCTAATACTGGGTGGTACTCCGCCAATTTCGTTCATGCGGTCTAGCCTCTTGCGGGGACTATTTTGCATTACCCACCTTATTAAGATAAGTGGGGTTTAATCCATCTGTAAAAGATCAATGAGCAAGAGAATCAAATCTACTAATATCACTCATCAAGTTTGTCTAAGAATTCCAAAAGATGTGGGCAGACAGAAGCTTGCCAATAGAGATTCCCCATGCATCCTTTCCTCGCAGATTTCCGCTCAAATCTACAATCATAGTTTTTCTCACGATCATACAAGACACAAAGATCACTTTCCATAGCAGGATCTTCGTAAATCATTGCTCTAACATCTCGCATTCTTTTAGTTCCAGATTCGTTTTCCCATATGGCTTTTTGACCTAGGATAGCTTTTACTTCCTCAATCATTCCTTTCGGAACAGTTTTTTCCAATTCCCAGTTTGTGACTATTTCACTAACAACAGAGTGAAAATGAACTAGAGGATATCCATACTCAACTGCTGCTTTATTCATCTCGCGATATATTTTGAGAGCTTTGTCGTACTCTTGTTGCATGAAATATGCATCAGCAATCAGGAATGGAATAAAGACCATAAGGTCTCTCATACCTGAACATTCAGCAACTTCTAGACTCTCTTTGTAGAGTTTTATGGCATCTTCAAACTCTCCCCTTCGTAGAAGAATGTCGCCGATGTTAATCTTAGAAGTGGATATCCCTCGCATGTATTCAGCTTCTTGACTTATCTCTAGTGCTCGTCTATTGTAAATCTCCATTTGGTTGAGTTGTTCGAGGTCACGATCCACCTCACCTACATTAATCAGTGTTTTAGCTAATCCAACCTGATCGTTCAGTTGCTGTTGTATAACTAAGAGTTCCTCAAATTGATCCCTGGCATCCTGACTCTCTCCCCTATCCATATGGATAACTCCAACAAGATTCCTGGACCTCGATACACCATGAAGGTATCCCATTAGTTCATATTGTTGCAGCGCTGATTTTGCTAATTCAAGCGCGCGATCATATTCATGCGAATCCTCAAGAATTAAAGCCCTATAATAGCTGATATCTGTGAGAGCAAGTTGGTGATCTAAAATACGGGCGGTTTCATCAGCAGAATCAAGTAACACATGTGCTTCATCGCGATTTCTTGCCTGTAAATCAATAGGAGCCATTAGAATTCTTGTCCTTAGTAATGCGGCTTGAACACGATTACGAATCTTCTCGTTTTTAACAGTCGCTTTCGTCACCTTATCGATGCTTTCTGAAGCGATTGTTTTTGCCCTTTCTGCATATCCTAAGTCAACAAGGATTGAAGCTAACTGACCTGATAGTTCAGCAAACACAACATAGTCCTTTGCTTGCCATGCTTGATTTACATAAGTCTGTAGATTATTTAGCCAGCGTGGATCAAGACTTTGTCTGCAATATGCAGCTGCAGCATAACCTTTGCATGCAATGTTTGTGGTATGCTTGGCAAGAATCTGATTATATCCGTAGAGACCTCTCAGGAACGATGCTTTAGCACATAATGTAAGAAACCCTTCACTTCTGTTCCTCCATTCTCCACTTCCAACATATTCCGTCACAACATCAGTGAAATGCATGAATCTATCTTTACCAGAGCGAATTCCTGCAGATACTCGAGTTGCTATATCAGATAATTCAGATTGCTCTAGATTGTTCTCGAACATAGCAAATTCCGGGATTACAGGACTCTCTGACAAAGTACTCGTCCTCTCTCTCTTTCTTGAGTCTAAATGCGTTTCGCTGATGGACCTAAAAGTCGCATCAAAAGGATTCTAGTGATTCTCTCCGCAAATAAAAATCTACGCAAACAAAGGTTATTATTGATAACATTGATTGTGCCCATGAGAGGATGCAATGTCTAAAGGTAGAGTGAGCAGTGGTGTTGAAGGATTTGACCAATTGTTAAATGGAGGGTATATACAGGGTCGTTCGATGCTTCTCGCAGGTGGCCCTGGAACAGGTAAGAGTATTCTCACTTGGCACTTTCTTTTCGATGGGATTGAAAAAGGAGAAAGTGTTATTCTTCTCTCTCTTGATGAATCATCGGAAATTCTTATTGAAGATATGAAAACATTTGGATGGAATCCGGAATCTTCAATCGAATCACAAAAATTGACGATACTGAGTGGAACACTTAGATTAGTACCTACCGAAACAGGATATGATTATGTTATTGGGTTCGATCATCCTCTGTTCAGAGAAAAACCATTTACAGTACCTAGGCTTGCTGACCTAGTCAAGAAACGTGCAAAAGAAACAAATGCAAGCAGAATAGTTGTAGATGGCCTTGGACCTCTACTCGAATTAGCTGGAAACCGTTTTGAAGTTCGGCAGATGGTATATGGATTTATGAAAGAATTAGTAGAACAGAAAGCCACAGTCTTATTGACACATGAATTAAGATCGCTTACAGGTGCTCAAAATGATGAGATGCCATATTTCATTTCAGATGGTGTTGTAAAATTAGATATGGTCTACACAACCGGCGATTATGTTCGAACAATGAGAATTGTCAAGCTCCGGGGGACAAATCACGTGATGCGACCCGCAATGTTTAGAATTGAGGATAAAGGTGTAGTTGTTTATCCTGATGCAAGACTACCTGAATAGTCAAAGTATAGGTTCAACTTTTTTCATCATATCTAGCAAATCATACATGGAAAATGGTTTTTGTAGAAATGCTCTTGCCCCAGCTACTAGAGCCTGATCTCCAAATCCCTCAACAATATCAGCAACAGCAATAATTGATGTATCCGAGTCTATGTCAAGAATTTTCTCAATAAGTCGCATCCTTTCATCATCAGGGAGAAGTAAGTCTAAAACAATGATAGATATCTTAGTTGAACTGCAAATAGCGAGTAGTTCCTCCGGACTTTCTGGTTCACCAATTACTAGATACCCAGCTTCTTCTACAGCCATTCGTACAAGCGATCTCAGAAGAGGGACATCTCCCGCAATCACTACTTTCAATAACATACCTCATTTTCGGATGCTCGTCCAATGTATGAATGACAGAGAGATTAGTTTGTCACTGCAGTTTCGACTAAGTCTAGCATATGTCTGATAGTAACAGGCTTTAAACCAAAACTAATGGCTCCATTTTTCATCGCCTGCTCTCGAACATTAGCGTCGGCACTGATGAAAACTATTTTCGCTGAGGGTTCAATGCCTAGGATTTCTTTCATGGCCTCTAGACCATCTTTATTGGGCATCCTGTGGTCAAGAATGACAACATCAGGTTTAGGAATCATATCAGAGTACTTTTGAACTGCTTCTTCACCGTCAAAAGCATCAGCAACGACCTCATGCCCCTTAATCGCAAATACATCCTTGTATAATCGATGAAGGATCGGTTCGTCGTCGATAATGAAGATTGTTACCATTCTGTTGCGTCCCCTATGACCTCTGTGTTCATTTCTCACATTAGTATTGCGCGCTGAGCATCTATTAGTACTTGAAGAAGTACCAGTTAAATTTAGTGTGTCCCAGTCGCTTTGTACCTAAATCGATGTATGGTATAAAAATGAAACTGGATTGTATTCTTTAACCATTTACTTCTAGATTTTTCACTCTCATTTTACTCTTCTATAGTTTAGTTCTTGGGTTAAAAACCACAGTGTCGATAAATGGTAAGAGTTCTCTATTTTTCGAATTGTAATTACCTTAATTTTGGATAAATATATAATAATTAGCTATTCTTTTATTCTATATTCCTAATATTATTTTATATTAGTTACTATCTAAAGACAGCATTTATTTCGCTACCGATTTAAGTAATCGCAACTTCATAGGCCACATTTCAATTATCCCTCATAATATTCAAAAATGCTGTATTCCAAGGAATATATCTCGAAAAATATTGTATTCGCTAATTGAGTACATATAACTATCTGATCTCAATAGACTGAATTATTTCATACTCAATTACTGTGTACTACTACCTTTTTTCGAGGATAATCAGGGTCATTTAGGTAAAAAATAGATGGATAGACCATATGATACGAAAAGTGTGTATGAGTAATCTCTGCAATCGAATTATCGTTATGTAAATGGTGATCCATGTTAGGATATGATATATCAAATATCAGAAAATGACAGATATAATATAACATTTAATGAACAATTATTTATTATTAGTAAATGTATGATTTGGTATAATACTGTACCATATAAAGCATTTTAATTTAACTAAAATGATAATCAATATAAATAGAAGAAAGTAAAAATTGAGGGATAGAAATAATACCTATAATAGA